>JAQVQN010000014.1 GCA_028701555.1 Kiritimatiellia bacterium
CCGCCGTCCGCAGGATTTTCTCAATCTCTTCATCGTCAAGCGCCTCTGTAATGGTGAGTTTGAGCCCGAAGCGGCCCGCGACATTCTCTTTAAAGAGCACTTTTAAACCCCAATTCTCCAGTTCGAAATCGGCCTGGCCCTCGCGCAGCCGGCATGGCTGGCTGGTGCTTTTGCGTGCCACGCCTGTACGCGGCCAAATCAGTTCCGCGCTAAGCAGATGAGAAGAATTGCGTAGGAGGCCTGAGCCGGTTACGGGAATATTGATTTGGCTCAGGTTGATTTCAAGCTCGCGTTTGATTTGCGCCATATATCACCTCGTTATTCTTGTTCACTGGTTGCTGGAGATTCTGGTATAGCCAGGGACCATAATGCGCGCTATTCCAGGCATTATGTCCGCGAGACTGGTCATGTGAGTCTGCAATTTTTCCGCGTCCGGGCCGCATGTGATAAAAGGCACTGGATTTCTGGTATGGCCGCGTACGCCAATCTCTTCGATGTTGCCGTGGTCGCTGGTCAGTATCAACAGCACTCCGGTGGTGCGGCAGAGCTCGTAAACCGCGTCGAGAAACTCATCAAGCAGGCTCAAGACCAGGCATGCGTGTTGATAATCACGTGAATGTCCGGCCAGATCGGTCTGGAAGAACTCAAAAAGCGTGAAATCGTAAGATCGTGCGACTTCCACTAGGTGCTCGGCGGCCTGCGACGGCCTGACCATTGGGATATCGTGGCCTTTTTCATTCAGTATTTTACGGGTTATGTCATGCGAGACAGCCTGGTTGGCCAGCAGGTCGTCCTGCACAGCGATGGTGTCGGGCTGTGTCAGCGCCATGACTGTTGTCACAGATTTAAAGCGCCGGGTGTGCAGGTCATCGACATTGTCCACTGCGTAGGCGTCAGCGAAGCGGCAGCGCAGGCCTTTGCGGCTCAGCTCCATGAAGAGGTTGTTTTCCGTGATGATTTTACGCAGTGACGGGCCTGGGAAGCCTTCGCAGTGTCGCCCCATATATTGCGCGGCGTTGACTCCGGTGAACATGGTTGTCTGGCCGGTCGCGCTTTGCGGCAGGCCCGGTGTGTCGAGGCATGCGTCGATCGGAACAGAGTATTTGTCGATGAGTCGGCAAAGCACGGGACATATCCCGGAGTGAACCGGGTTGTCTTTAGCTGCCGACCTTAAGCCGAGCCCGTCGATGAACAAGAAAAGCACCTTCACGATGTTAGATTCTTGCACATATCTTGTTTTTCACACAAGCCCAGAAT
Organism: Kiritimatiellia bacterium; assembly: GCA_028701555.1. Lineage (GTDB taxonomy): Bacteria > Verrucomicrobiota > Kiritimatiellia > RFP12 > UBA1067 > JAQVQN01. The sequence goes on from JAQVQN010000014.1 coordinate 1,258, forward strand.
GTCAGGCACGGCAAGATTTTTTGTGAAAGAGCTAAGAACGGCGTACGGGAAACGGGTATGATCGGAGAGGGGGATTTCACGTTCAAAGCTCAGCGTTCAAGTTTGGGACAGGATGAAAGCGAATACGCTGGGCGGTTAAGAGTATGTGGTTCTGTGTGACGGGTATTCAGAGTTTCCAGCCTGCGCGATACTGGCGTCTGAGCAAGGCGTTGGCCGCAGGCTCGTTCGTGATCTGCATGTTCGGGCCGTCCCACAGCAGTTTCTTACGGGCGCGCACGGCGACATTGCCGAGCATGCAGACCTCAGAGAGGAGGCCTGAGTGGTCGACGATGTTCGACCCCGGTGCTGGGCCGCCGCGGCAGGCATCGACGAACTCTTTGTAGTGTCCGGGCGAGCGCGGGAAGAGCTGCGGCGCTTTACCGAAGGCGCGCATTTTATTTTCAGGTATCAGGCGGTGGCCCATGAGCTTACCGTTGTCGCCGATGTAGATGACGCCGCCAGGGTTGCGGTCGGTCTCCAGCTCGGACGGGCGCGGCGGCTTCAGCCCGCCGTCGTACCAGCTTATGACTGTTGGCGGCATATCGCCGCGTGCGGGGAATTCGAAACGGGCCATCACGCCGAGCGGATAGGTTTCCGGGTTGAGTTTAGTGGAACTGGCCTCAATGCTGACCGGGTGCCCAAGGTTCAGGGCCTTGAAGGCTGTTGACATCAGGTGGCATCCGAGGTCTCCCAGCAGGCCTGTTCCGAAGTCCCACCAGTTGCGCCAGTGCCAAGGATGATAATCCGGATGGTACGGTCTTTCGGGCACGGGGCCCAGCCACAAGTTCCAGTCGAGCCCTTCAGGCACGGGAGGCGTTTCGGTTGGTCGGGCTTCATAAAGTGAGTGCCGCCAGAAGCGAGGGCCGAAAGAGACCTGCACTTCGCGGACCGGGCCGATGGCGCCGGCCGCGATCAGTTCGCGGGTCACGCGGGCTTCGGTCGAGGCTTGGCCGTGGTTACCGAGCTGTGTGGCTACCCCGGCTTCGCGGGCGGCCTCCGTGATTTTGCGGTTCTCTTCGACCGACCAAGCCAGCGGTTTCTCGCAATACAGGTGCTTACGTTTGCGCAGGGTTTCCAGCGCTATCACGGCATGTGTGTGATCCGGTGTTGCGATCATCACGGCGTCCACGTCCTCTTTCTCCAGAAGCTCTCGGTAGTCGACATAGGCTCGGCAGCCTTTGTATTGGCCAGAACCGGAGAGGCCGGCATAATGTTTGTCCACAGCGCGCCGGGCTGGCTCGCGTCCGCAGACGCGGCTTTCCTTGCCCAGAGACCAGTTGGTGGAAAGATAGCCGTCGCTCTCACGGTTGACGTCGCAGACAGCCACAGTCTGAAGCTCTTCGAACTGCAGGAATGCCTCCAAATTCTGCATGCCCTGTCCGCCCATGCCTATGCAAGCCAGTGTGGTTTTGGAGTTCGGAGCTACGTTGCCCGCCCCGCCCAGGACACGACGCGGCAGAACTGTGAAAGCTGATATTCCGCCGGCCATGAAGCTGCGGCGCGTACCGGGGCAAGGTAAAAATTTATTCATGATTGTTTAATGCTATATACTATGCAGGGGGCTGGTCAAGCGGTTTCGACGCGGTACGGGTTTGAGGGGTGCGATTTCATGTCATTGCATCGCATCCGGGTTTGAGGTTTTGCTGCTGAAAACATTTCACTGGTTTTTGAGTAGAGGGATGTTTATGATTACAACTCCTTTAGGCGAAACGGATAAAAGTTATGAGGGAGTTATAGCATGTCAAGTGTCACGGTCAACCGCGAGACGGTTCTGGATTTTCATAAGGGCGGCAAGGTGGGAATGCGGTTGGTGCGGCCGCTGAAGACGCAGATGGATCTTTGCCTGGCCTACACGCCCGGGGTGGCGCATGCGGTTCAGGCCATCGCCGACGATCCGGCAGCCGTTTTTGATTATACTGCCAAACGCAGTCTGGTGGCGGTGGTGTCTGACGGCACGGCGATTCTGGGCATGGGGGATCTGGGCGCCAAGGCCAGCATTCCCGTGATGGAAGGCAAGGCCGTGCTGTTTAAGGCTTTCGGTGATGTCGACGCCTGGCCGGTGCCGCTTGACCACTGCCGCATGAACGGTGCGAACATCGGCAAGACCGATCCGCAGCGGGTCATTGACGCTGTTCTGGCGATAGCGCCGATGTACGGGGGGATCAACCTAGAGGATATCGCGGCGCCAGCCTGTTTCGAGATTGAGGATCAGTTGGACGCCATGCTCGACATACCGGTCTTTCATGACGACCAGTGGGGCACGGCCGTGATTACTTTGGCTGGTCTGATGAACTACGCGCTGTTGTGCGGGCGGGGGATGGGGGATTTGAGGGTGGTGATCAACGGCGCGGGCGCGGCTGGCATACGCATCGCTGACATGTGCAAAGCGGCAGGGGTGCGAGACTTGGTCATGTGCGACACCAAGGGTGTGATTCATGCGGGACGGACGGATCTGACCGCAAACAAGCGTCGACATGCTGCTGACACCAAGGCCCGGACACTATCCGAAGCCCTGCGTGGTGCGCATGTCTTCATCGGGGTTTCGGTAGCTGATTGTGTTAAGGCGGATGATGTGCTGGGCATGGCTGAGTATCCGGCGATTTTCGCGATGTCCAACCCTGACCCTGAAATCAAGCCGGACATGGTTGCTGCGGTGTTGGGGGATCGTCCCTACATTATGGCTACTGGGCGTTCCGACTATGCCAACCAGATCAACAACGTGTTGGGCTTCCCTTATCTTTTCCGCGGTGCGCTCGACGCACACGCCTGCACGGTCAACACGGCGATGAAGGTTGCCGCGTCGGAGGCATTGGCGGCCCTGGCGCGCGAGCCGGTGCCGGCGGATGTGCAGGAACTTTACCGCCGCGAGCGGTTGGTTTTCGGCAACGGGTATATTATTCCGAAGCCTTTTGACCGCCGTCTTTTTGTAGAGGTCTCGTATGCGGTTGCCCGGGCGGCGGTTGAGTCCGGTGCCGCGTCGGGGCTGAATGATCTTGAAGGGTTGCGCAAAAATCTGGATGAGCGCAACTCCAAAAGATAAGTTCGGTTTTGCTTTTTTGCTTTTGGACGAATCGCTTTGATGTTGACAAAATCTCAAAAAGTGTCATCATAAAATGCGTTTTTAGGAAGAAACGGCAAAGTAACCAAGGAATATGATTATGAGCGACAAGGCGAAGGTTTTCATAACCGGCATGGGCGTCATAACACCGGTGGGCAACACAGTCGGCGAGATGTGGGCCAACATCAAGAGCGGTGTCAGCGGGATCGGGCGCATAACTAAATTTGACCCAGAGCGTGTTGACAGCAAGGTTTCAGGAGAAGTCAAAAACTTCGACATTTCGCAATATGTTGACCAGAAAGAGGCGCGGCGCATGGCGTTGTTCACGCAATACGCGCTGGCGGCAGCCAAGCAGGCCTGGCAGGACGCGGGGCTGGCAGACAGCGGCACCGATCCGGAGCGCGTGTCGGTGATGGTCGGCAACGGTATTGGCGGCACAGAGGTTGACATGGAGGCATACCGCGTCCTTTTCGAGCGCGGTCCGGGGCGGCTTTCGCCGATGATGATCCCCAAGTTAATTGCCAACGAGGCAGCAGGCAACATCTCGATCGCGCTCAACGCCAAAGGCGCGGCGCATACGATTGTGACGGCATGCGCATCGGGTACGGACGCTTTGGGTGTGGCTTTGGACATGATCCGTTCTGGGCGCGCGGATGTGGTTGTGGCTGGCGGCACGGAAGCTACAGTCACGGAGTACTGCGTCGGCGGATTCTGTGCGATGAAGGCTTTGAGCACCAAGTACAACGACACGCCGGAGAAATCCAGCCGTCCGTTTGACGCAAATCGTGATGGGTTTGTGATGGGTGAGGGCGGGGCAATACTGATTCTTGAATCAGAGGCGCACGCCAAGGCCCGTAACGCGCGTGTTTACGCAGAGCTGGCAGGGTACGGCGCGTCCGGTGACGCATATCATCTGACCGCTCCCGACCCCGAGGCTTCTGGTGCAATAAGGGCAATCAAGCTTGCGCTCAAGGATGCTGGCCTGGCGCCGGAGGACATCGACTACGTGAACGCTCACGGCACATCGACGCCGCTGAACGACCCGATGGAGACCAAGGCCGTCAAGGCCGTTTTTGGCGAGCACGCCTTCAAGTTGAAGATGTCGTCCACCAAAAGCATGACCGGCCATCTGCTGGGAGCGGCGGGAGCGGTTGAGGCTGTGATCTGCGCGCTCGCGGTCAAGGAAGGATTCTATCCGCCGACAATCAACAATGAGAACCCTGACCCGGTGTGCGACCTAGACGTGGTTCCGAACAAGGGTGTTGAAGGAGCTATCCGGGCAGCGATTTCAACGTCGCTGGGCTTCGGCGGCCATAATGGTGTTTTGGTGATTAAGGCGGTGTAAAAGGTGAGCCGCGGCCTAGTACCGGGGCGAGTATAAACGCATACAGGTGGTTCAGATGAGCGATGAAGTAGTGTTGCCTAAAAAGATGGTAGAGGACGGCGAGGGCTATGACGGCCCCACTGAAGACCTTTTGCCGCACCGCAAGCCATTCCTATTCGTTGACAAGCTGTTGTACGCGGATCAGAAACGTTACCAGGGTGAGGTCACCTTTGGTGAGGATATGTGGTTTTTCAAGGGGCATTTTCCGGATTACCCGGTGGTTCCGGGGGTCATTCTGGTTGAGAGTCTGGCCCAGTGCGGTGGTGCCGGACTGGTGGCGTCAGGCATCGTGCGTAACGGCCTGTTTTTTCTGATCGGCGTTGACGGGGCCAAATTCCGGCGTCAGGTGCGTCCCTGCGAGAAAATCCGCATGGAAATAGAGAACACCAAGGTCAGTTCGCGCATGGTGGTGCAAAAAGGTAAAGCCTATGTTGGGGACGAACTGGCCGCTGAAGCCGAATTCCGCTGTGTGCTGGGGTCTAGCAAAGGATAGACTTCTGACGGCATTTGCGAGCCTCCTTATGGGGCAAAATAGCCTTTGCGCTGCCTTGACTTCCAGTCTGGGATTATGTATTTTTAAAAGCAATTGACCCCAGTATTAGGTGAGTTGTGTCCAAAATCGGTGATGGTGGTCTTTGCGAGAGCGTTTTTAAACGAGGATAGGCGACCTGATGGCACCCAAAAAGTCAAAAGCGAAGCGAGACAAGCCAGTTGTCAAGAAGTTAACCCCAAAAAAAGTCAAGGCTGCGAAAAAAGCTGTAGCCAAGCCGGATAAGCAAACTAAAGCGAAAAAGAGCGAGGCGTTAAAAACCAAGCCTGCTAAAAAACGCAAAGAGGTGAAACCCGAAGGCTCGAAGCTGGATTCGGCAGACACTGAAGTGATTGTCGAGGATCTTTCGTTTGACGCGGAAGAGCTTATAACCATGAGCGCCGCCGACGAAATTGTGGTGCCGAATGCGATTGGCGACCATGATGATCTCGATGATCTTGCGAGCGATCTGGTCGATGATGACCACTTTGACGATGCGGGTGACGATGCCGAGGAATTCGATGTTATCGAGGGAGCGGAATTCGGCGGTGCTTATGACCATGGACTAGACATGGAGCCTGATCGCGTTGCGGCGAAAGTCAAGCGCGAGGAGCGCAGCGAGCGGATCAAGACGCTGATCAAAAAGGCCGAGGCACAGGGCGGTTATCTGACTTACGACGATATCAACGAGATATTGCCGAGCGCCGTGATCAAAGACACGGACATTGAGTCATATCTTGCCATCCTGCGCGGGATGGAGATTGAGATTATCGACGCTTCCGAGGTGGAGCGTTTCCGTAGCGAGCATGAGCAAGACGAGCAGCGCGGACGCGGCAACCGCATGGACTTTTTTGACGATCCCATCCGCATGTACCTCCACCAGATGGGGCAGGTTCCGCTGTTGACCCGCGAGCAGGAGGTGGAAATCTGCAAGCGTATTGAGCTGGCTGAAAGCAAAGAGCGCGAGATGTTCAATCAGTTCGCGTTCACGCCGCGGCTATATCTTGAGCTGATAGATCGGTTGGAGACCGGCTCGGAGCGTTTCGACCGTGTCGTGACCGACAAATTCGCAGACAGTCGCGATGTCTACATGGAAGGCGTCGACAAGATCAAAAAGAACTTGGTGAATGTTCGCACCAAGATACTGAAGGCCTATGAGGCTGTGGCAGCTTGTCGTAGCAAGGACGCGGTGAAGCGCAAACGTCTGATGAAGTCGCTGGACAAGGCCAGGGAAAACCTAGTCGCGGTTTTTTACAGCCTGAATTTCAAACAAAAAATCTTGGAAACGCTCTGTACCGAGGCGGACGAGAAGATTTACCGGCCGTACAAGCAGCTTTTGAGTGAGCAAACCAAGCTCAATAAACAGCGCCAGACCAAGAAACGCGATCAGGCGCTGCAGGAGATCGCCAACAGGATCGGCACCATCGAGCTGGAGTTCGGCATGCCGTCCAGTGAGTTCCTAAGCAAGTTCGAGGAACTACGGGAAGTTTTGCGTTTTGGCCAGAAGGCCAGAACGGAAATGGTTGAGGCGAATCTGCGACTTGTAATAAGTATTGTTAAAAAATATATGAATCGCGGATTGTCTTTCCTGGATTTGATCCAGGAGGGCAACACGGGTCTGATGAAGGCCGTGGAAAAATTCGAGTATAGGCGTGGCTATAAATTCAGTACATACGCCACGTGGTGGATCCGCCAGGCCGCGACCCGTGCCATAGCCGATCAGGCCCGTACAATTCGTATTCCAGTGCACATGATCGAGACGATCAACAAACTGTTGCGCGTTCAGAAGAAACTTGTGCAGGAGTTGGGGCGTGAGCCTACGCCTGAAGAAGCGGCGGAGGAGATGGACATACCGGTAGAACGCGTCCGTGCTGTTTACCGCATGGCTCAGCAGCCTATCTCGCTGCAGAGCCCGGTAGGTGACGGCGACGACGCGCATTTCGGTGATTTCATCGAGGACAAGTCTGCAGAAAATCCTTCGGAAATGACGGCTTACAGCATGCTGAAGGAGCGTCTGCAGGAGGTGCTTACGACGCTGACCGACCGTGAGCGACAAGTGCTGGATTATCGCTTTGGTCTGACCGATGGCTATTCACGTACGCTGGAGGAGGTCGGCAAGCAGTTCAATGTGACGCGGGAACGCATTCGCCAGATCGAGGCTAAGGCGCTGCGGAAACTGCGTCATCCCACACGGCTGCGCAAGTTGGAGGGTTTTCTGGAGACTCGCTGACGCGCATGAATGCCTTTTCTTTGGCATTGGTCCGCAGAACCTGGCACCGACGAGTTGTGTGTTCCGGGTTTCAGTATGTCATCTCTGACAGAGTCGTGTGTAGACACACTAAGTGAATCAAGGAGGTTTCTTTTGTCTGAGTGTATGTTATCAAATCCGATGCTTTCGATCATCGGTGCCGGGCTGGCCGGTTGTGTGGCTGGATATATCCTTGCCAAAATGGGAGGTCGCGGACCGCGGCGGCGCATGACCGGCGGTAGCGGTGATTGCGTCGAGATCTATGTCGGTAATCTCAGTTACGATATGAACGAAGCGCATATGCGCAAAGAGTTCGAGCGGTACGGCGTTGTAAAATCCGCCCGTATCATCTCTAACAGGTTTAACCATAAGTCCAAAGGGTTCGGGTTTGTGGAAATGCCCAACAGGCCAGAGGCTGAGGCGGCTATAAAGGCATTGCACGACAAGGATATCCTGGGACGCAAGTTGCGTGTGAATGAAGCCAAGAATAAATCACGCGAATAACTGTCGTGCGTCCCGGAAACGGGACGCTTTTTAGTTTATGGAAGTGATGTCGGTATGGCAGAGATGAATCAGCGTTCATCTGATAGAACAATGCGGATCGATATTGATCCGGATACTGTCGACAGGCACGCTCCGGTGCTGGGACGCGCCGATAAGCGCGAACTGAAATCGCAGCAAAGCTGGCGCACTAATCATGAGCAGCGCTGCACACCTTTCTATAGGCTGCTTGAAAGCATCTACGACGCAGTGCTGATAACGACGGCTGCGGGTCAGATTCTGGAATGTAATGAGCGCGCCACGGAGTTCTTCTTGATGACTCCGAAGGCGCTCTCGGAGCTCAATGTGGTCGGTCTTATCTCTGGAGCCACGGAGTCTCTAATAAGCACGATCCACAAGAACCTTGTTGATAAAAAATACACATTGGTTGAGGCGCGCTGCAAACGCTCAGACAGAACGTCTTTTGAGGCTGAAATCGCTGTAAACAAGATCGAACTGGATCAGCAAGGGCAGCTCTGTTTTTTTGTGCGTGACATAACAATCCGGCAGCAGGCGCAGCAGGCTTTGGAAGATGCCGTTGAGCGTTTACAGGCTCATGACCGCGCGCGCATGGAGTTTGTGTCGAATGTTTCGCATGAACTGCGTACACCGTTGACCTCGATGATATATGCGGTTAACAACATGTTGCGTGGGGTTGTCGGGCCGATACCAGATAAGGCCGTGAATTATTTGGAGCGTTTACAGGCCGACAGCCACCGCTTGCTCGCTACTGTCAACGACATTCTTGACTTGCGCCAGATAGAGAACAAGACGCTGGTTTTAACAAAGTCCATAGTTCCGCTCGGGCCGGTGGTGCGCGAGGGGGCTGAAACTATGAGACTGCAGGCCGAGTCAAAACGGATTGAGATAATTTTTGATTTGGGTGCCCGAGAGTTGTTTTGCTGGTGCGACTCCCAGAAGATTGAGCGAGTGGTGCTTAATATTGTCGGTAACGCAGTGAAGTTCACAGGCGAGAACGGGGTTATAACTTTGAGCCTGCGGCAGAATCCAGATAATCCGAAACACGCGCTGCTGACCGTCAGTGATACGGGCATGGGCATACCGCCCGAGGTGCTGCCCAAAATTTCACAGCGTTATTTCCGGGTGGGAGACCATGTCAGCGGCTCAGGTTTAGGATTGGCGATATCACGTGAGATTATCGAGCTGCATGGCGGCACAATGGATTTTGCCAGTCCTGTCCCGGGAACTGACTGCGGTACTGCGGTATACTTCAGCCTGCCTCTGGCACCCAAGCCGTTGGTCGTGGCCGTGACGCAGGAGGCTGAAAGCTCCGCCTTCCTCAAACAGCGTATAACCGATCTGGGTTACGGTCTGTTCTGCACTGATTCTGCCAAGGCTGCTTTGGAAGTTTGTTCGGAAAAACCGCCAGCAGTTTTTGTGCTGGACCGGCGCATTGTCGATATGGATGTGCGCGATGTGATTCTCAGGCTGCGCGAGAGCGCCAAGACTAAAAGGATGCCGGTTATAGCTTTCGGAGAGCAGACCCGTGAACGTGGCGAGTTAGACCTTTACCGCCGGTTCGGGATTTATTACACCACATTGCCGTGGCGGGAACAGGAGCTTGAGCGTAATCTCGCTATGGCGGTTTTGGGAAAGTTGCGATAAAACATGAAAGAGATTGTGCTCAATCCTGAGCGTGAATTTTCGGTAACACGTCGCCATCCCTGGATCTTCTCCGGGGCGGTTGCCGCAGTCATTGGCGAACCGCAGCCAGGAGAGACGGTGCGGGTGGTATCTGATGCGGGCACGTTCTTGGGTGTCGGAGCTTACTCGCCGGCGTCGCAGATCAGGGTGCGGATGTGGACTTTCGCCACTGACATTGATATCGACGAAAGTTTTATCGCCGAGCGTGTGGCACGTGCGATAGGCACCCGGGCCGTATTGCTGGCCGAGGCGGGCACAAACGCTTTCCGCCTGATCAATGCGGAGGCTGACGGCATGCCCGGTGTTGTTGTGGACAAGTATAGCGAATGGCTGGTCTGCCAGTTCACTACGGCCGGCGCCGAGTATTGGAAAAGTGCGATTGTGGAGGCCTTGCGGGTGTATATGCCGTGCTGCGGGATTTATGAGCGGTCAGAGGCTGATGTTCGCAAGCATGAGGGGCTGTCTGACACCGTGGGATTGCTGGCGGGGGAGATGCCGCCTGAAAGCATTGAGATCACCGAGTATGGCTGCCGTTATCTGGTCGATGTGCGCTGCGGTCAGAAAACCGGCTTTTATCTGGATCAGAGGGATAACCGCAGGACTGTGGCGCTGTATGCCAACGGCTGCGAGGTGCTCAACGCTTTTTCCTACACCGGCGGATTCGGCGTTGCCGCGCTGAATGCGGGCGCTAGTTCGGTGACGCACGTTGACATTTCGGAATTGGCATTGACGATGGCGCGGAAGAACACTTTGCTAAACGTATGCAGTCTGGAGAATTCCGAGTTCATTTCTGGCAACGTTTTTGAGGTGCTGCGCAAGTTCCGCGATCAGGGACGTCTTTTCGATATGGTTATTCTCGACCCCCCGAAATTTGCGGAATCTAAAAACAGCCTGATGAAAGCCGCGCGCGGCTACAAGGATATCAATCTGTTGGGATTTAAACTCTTGCGTCCCGGCGGAGTGTTGGCGACCTTCTCTTGTTCAGGTCTCATGACCCCCGACCTGTTTCAGAAAGTTGTGTCAGACGCGGCGGTTGACGCGCAGCGTGATGTCCAGTTGACCGCGCGTCTGCAGCAGGCTACCGATCATCCGCATGGCTTGTGTTTCCCGGAAGGGTTGTATCTCAAAGGTTTGCTGTGCCGCGTGTGGTAGCCGCGGCGGCGCAAAGCTTGGGTTTCCATTTATTGCTGAGAGTGCGCCTGTTGGCCAATGTTACCAGTTAGACGTAGCAGGCGGGCGAGGGCGATTTTTTCGTCGTAGTAGGCGCGGATGACGTCGGACTGGGCTTGGGTCATGGTAACCTGAGCGTCGGTGCGTTCGATTGACGACGAGATTCCTACGCGGTACTGCTCGTTGACCACGTCGAGGTTTTCTGATGACTGGCTCTGGACAAGTCTGGCCACTTCGGAGCGCTTGAGCGCTGTTTCGAGCTGGGCGCGGGCAGTCAGGAGATCAAGAAAAAGCGACTGTTCAGCAGATGCCAGATTGGCTCGCGCGGTTCTGAGTCTTGTAACGGCTTCACTGATGAGAGTTGTGCGGCGGTGGCCGTCGAAGACACTCTGGGCGGCGCGTATGGCCCAGGAAAAGTTCCATACCAGCGGAAAGCCCCGCCCGGACAGGTCAAAGTTAGCGCCCAGCGAAAGGTCGGGATAGAGGTCAGCGATGCTCTGGTCGACAAAAGCCGAGGCGGCGCGCTCGTGGGCACGCAACACGGCCAGCGCTGGGGCGTTCTCGCGGGCATCAGCCATCAGGGTGGCGGGATTCGGAATTTTTGTGGGAGCGTATGATGTTTCGGGCTCGATTTCGTAAGGAGGGTTCTCGGCCATGCCCAGCGCGCGGTTCAACTGGGCGTGGGAGACGGTGAGGCTATTGCTGGCGGCTATCGTGTCGAGCCGCGCATTACCTAAGTCAACGCCGGCTTTGGTTACATCATACTGGCGGCGGGTGCCGACTTCAGCCATGACACGTGCCTCTTCCAGATGTTGGGTGTACTGGGCTTCGGAGTGTAAAGCTACGCGCAGAAGGTTGGCAGCGCGGTGGCGTTCGTAAAAAGCATTGCGCAAATTGTAGAGGACTTCCAACTCGGTGTCGCGCAGATGCTCTTCTGCCGCGATCAGGTTTTCGCGTTGCTGAAGTTCTTGAGCCTTGAGTTTGCCGAAGTCGTGCAAAAGAAGGTCCAGTCCGATGCCGCCGCTCCAAGAACCGCTCATTTTTTCAGAAGAGCGTTGACTGCTGGTGTTTTGGGTTGAGCGGCTGTATCCGCCGCTGGCGGTGATTTGCGGCAGGCGGCCAGCGCGTGTCAGGCGACATTGCAGGCGAGCGGACTCTGTGGCTTGGCGAGCCTGAAGAATGGAGGGGTGATAACGCAACGCCAGCGCTTCCAGTTCAGAAAGCTTATGGGTTGCGGCAGAATCCAGTCCAGCCTGCCGAGCTGTGACGGTTGATTCGCCGAATAGGAGGCTGTCTCCGCGCTGGGCTTTGCGCGCCTCCTTGACGGCTGTGCAGCCGCATGTAAGAGTGAAAAGTAAAAGAATTGCGTGACGTGGTGAAAACATAATAGGGGTTGCAAAGAAATTATGAATTAGGGCTGGGGCATACAAAATTGAGGTGCTGGCGGCGCACTCCTTAGTATCCATACGTTGCCGTTGCCGCGTTGTTGTACAAGCCGGTATCTGTATCCCAATAATCAAGGCCGGAGTAAGACAGCCAGATGGTTTCGGGATCGAGAGATTCGGCGTAAGAGACGTAATTGAGGCGCAGATCCAGAGCGAAATCCTCCGGCAGATCGTAAAAAGCTGTTTCGGAGGAGTATCCGTCGCTGAAGTAGTCGGCAGGCAAAGCCTCGATGCGCTCTTCGGAAGGGGCGGTTGCCCAAGCGGTCGTAGGCACTTCTGTGTTGGTCTGCACAAAGGTCTGGCTGGTTGCCGCTGCAGGCTGAGCTGTGGCATAGGTCACGGTGGAAGGCTGGTTAACGTACACGGTTTCAGTTTGAATGACGGTGGGCGCGGGTTCGTAAAGATAGACAGTGCGGTATACCGGCAAAGGATTGTAGATGTAAGAGATGCCGCCGTACCAGCCACTGCGCCAGCCGTCGTAATATATGCTTGAATAGCCCCGCCCGCCACAGTGCCAACTGTCATAATAGCGGGTGCGGTAGACCGGCGAGTATGAGAAGAGTGACAAACCGAAAGAGCCGGCAGACCAAGAAAGGCTGATACCGCTAGAGGGGTAAGCTGCATATGGGTAATAGTATGGGTGATAGAGGGGTAGGGGATACCAAGTCGGCATAAAGCCGTAATGCTGGTAGCTGAAGGTCCAAGGGTTGAACCGGTACGGGTTCCTGTGAGAACGATGGGGGGCATGCCGATAGTGGCTGTAAGGCCTGTGAGTGCGATATGCAGTCATGGGTTTCGGGGCTGGTGGGCGATATAGGGTGTTGCGTCCGTCGGTGTATCTGCTGCTGCCGAAGTGCGGAGCGGATTGCCGAGTCCGGGGTAGCGCAGAAGTTTGCAGGCGCGGTGTGCGGGTTGAGCGCGACGCCGAAAGCGGAGGGCTTTTGTCAAAGCGCACGCTGCTTGTGCCAGAAGTTCTGCCAGTGGAGCGTAAGCTTAAAGCTGGGTTCGTGCGGCCGTGGGTAATGTTGTGTGCGTTACGGGAGGTGCCGAAGGTCAAAGAGGACGGCGGGGTGGGAGATGATTGGCGCACAGTGCTTGGCGATTGGCGCACATAATCAGGCGTGACGCGCATGGGTGTGACGGGAACGCTTGAAGATTGGCGATTAGCACTTGGCGTGTGGCGCACGGATGATGGCGTTGTGCGCGACGGCGCGACTCTGGTTGTGGCTGGCACCGCAAGGCCGGAGTGTGAAAATGCGGACGGCGCGGGTGTGCGGGGACTTGAAGGTGTGGTGCGCGTGACCGGTGCGGGCGTCGGGCGTGTACGCGTGACCGGTGCGGGCGTCGGGCGTGTGCGCGTGACCGCCGGGGTTGTTGCAGGACGCGCGGCGGCAGGCGGCGCGGACGGGGCCGTGCGCGAAAAAGAAGGCGCGGGCGCGGCGCGAACCGCAGGCGCACTCGGAGATTGACGCATGACCGGTGCGGAGCGTGCCACAGGAGTTTGCGCGGTTG
>JAQVQN010000015.1 GCA_028701555.1 Kiritimatiellia bacterium
GCCCGGCGGCTCGTTCGTCACCACGTTGATTTCGAACAGCACCGGCGGTTCTTCGAAGCTGGGATTGGTTACCGCGACCGTCGCAGGCGCGTCCTCACATAGACACACCGGCGTGATCCGGATGGCGTCGATAAATGACACGCGCCGGAACTCCGTCAAGGTTGCTCCGATCCCGTTGACGCCGAGCGTATGCGCGCCTGCCGCCAGATGCGGCAGCATGATCTCGTGCCGCCAGAACTGGGTGGACAAGGTGATGATCGTGCGTATGGTCACCCCGTCGATCTTGACCTCGACATGCCGGTTCAGGCTGCCTGACCGCGCCGCCGCATAGAACGACAACCGATAATAACCAGAGACAGGAACCGTGAAATCGGTCTCGACAAGGCCGCGGTTAATGTACAGCACCGTGTCGCCGTCCGGCGCGAGGTTCGCGCCTAAGACGCGCGAAACCGACGCTATCTCCGGAAAATCGAAGGCCACGCCGAGCAGTAAACCGCCGGACGAATACTCAGAGCGGTCGAAGCGCCAGCCGTTGACAGTCGCCGTGGCAGGGGAGCCAGGTGTGTAGTTAATCCATGACGTCGTACGCGCCTCCCCGTTGGTGAAGGCCTCCAGACTCCACTCGTTCACGGTGCCCGCTTGCGCTGAAGTAGCGACCGCCGCGCGCGGCGTGGCCAGCCGCAGGATCCCGTCCGCAACATCAATGCCGGTGACGGATTCGTCGACGGAAGAGACTGCAAGTTCGCCCGTTCCGGTCTTGGCGACCCTGCCCGCAGTGCCCGCAGTACGGATCACGTCCATGTCCTGCGCGTGCAGGGTCTGCCCGCCCTCCTCGATCTCGAAAAGGAAGGGTTCGCCGGTTACCAGCAGATTCCCCTCGCGCAACGTCACGGTGCCGTCAAACGTGCCGCTGCCGAAATTCATCAGGGCCAGCCTGCCGATGCCAGTCTTGGTGATCTTGCCGTCGCCGATAACATTGGCGCGCACAACATTGGTGCCGGTCACGAAATCGAGTTCAGCTTCATTGCGCAAAGTGAACGATCCGACCTGCTCCTCTCCGCCGCGCTCGAACCACTTGTGCCACAGGTAGTCCTGCACCTGCAGCCGCTCTGTGTCGGTCAACTCCGAACTGAAGACCAGAGCCTCGCAGATGCGCGAACCGCCGGAATAGCCCGGATAGATGCGATCCTTCCCGAAGGTGTTGGCTTTTAATGCCGAACCGACCGGCAGGTTTTCTATCATGTGATAAGATGAATCCGGCAGCGCGATGGTGCGTCCGTTACGGCTCTCTCGGTCAAAGTAGTTGACGCCCTTGTCGGCATACGTGTTCACGGTAGAAGCCCACAGATAATTGAGCCATGACGCGAAATGCGGATGTACTGTGTGCTGGATCAGGGTACAGCATCCGCCGCCGGAAGAGTTGTGGGTGCCGAACACGACAAAGACAGCCCGCACGGTCAGTTCTTGCACCAACCCGTTGGGGCTGGCCCAAAACAGCCACCGGGAATTCTCGTTGGTGTCCTGATGACCCCACACGCCGAAATCCAGATATTTCTTGTTGCCCAGTCCAGCATCGACCTCCACCGTCGGCTGACGCTCGGCCACGTCATTGGTGGCCATCATGTATGTGTACGCTGGTCCTGATACGGATTGTTCGCGCACATCATGCCAGCGCACGACCTTACCGTTCTCGTCCGCCACCACGTTGGTGTTGGCGTCCACCCAGAAAGCCGCCTTAGAACGCAAGGCCGCTGGCAGTTCCGGTTGCGCGAAGGTGTCGGACATCTGTACCTCCACGCTGCCGTTAATAATCTCCATCTCACCCAAGTTGACACGCGGATTGATTAGTTTCAACCGTCCGCTGCCGAGCTTGCGCGTATCTTGCGCGATCAGCGGACGCGCCACAGCCACTTCATTGGTGACCTCCACTTCGGTATAGAAATCATCACGCCCCACCGCCAATCCCGCCGCGCCCTGTGTCCAGACGAATTTGGCGATGGCCGACTCGATGTCCGAGAAGAGCTTGTGCGGGTTGCTGTCGGCAATCCAGATCGAATGACCGTCATCGCGCGCCTCATACACGTAATGATCGACTGTCACACCAGCGGCGCGGCATGCATCCACAAAGTTTTGTGTGCTTTCCGGCGGCACGACCGTATCGACAGCGGCATGGCTGCAGAAGACCGGCGGCGCGCCGGCACCCACCAGCGACATGGGCGAAGCGTCGATCAGCTCCTGCGTCGTTGGCGTGTAACCGAACAGAGATACATAGCGGCTGGGATTCACCGCAGCGTCGGGCTGCAGATCGCCGATGCCTGAAATCGAGATGATGCCAGCGACCTTGTCCGGCGCGAGGCTCAGACCGGTCCAGAGCGCAAGATGACCGCCTGCAGAACCGCCGCACGGCCAGACCTTTTTGCAGGCGATGCCGTACTGCTGCTCAAAGGCCGCGCTCAGCAGATAATTGGCTGCGTCGATGCAGTCGTTGCCGCATAGCGGCCAAGGCCCGACCCCAGTCAGCCGATACTCGATGTTGAAGACCACGAAACCGAGGTCGTTGCATAAAAACTCCGCGACGCCTGCCCAGCTCGCGCGGTCGCCTCCACTCCAACTGCCGCCGTGAATCGCCAGCGCCACCGGCGTATCCGGACCGTAGTTTGCAGGCAAGTAAAGATTGCCCAAACCGGCAGTTCCGATAGCGGGATTGTAGGGCACATCATAAACAACCTCAAATGCGGCAAATGCTTTCGCCGCAATCAATAATACGGCCGCAGCCGTGAACATGCGTGTCATGTTTTTTGTCATGTTAGCGTTCATACAGCACTCCTTTATGTTTTACGGTGTCACCACCACTGCCTCAATGTCCAGCACCTTGGCTAGTTTGACCAGGCTGTCGGCATGGTGGCCGACGCCCAAAGCGAAATGGTGGGTCGGGCCTTCGGCCACCCACCGCAAAAGGAAGGTCCGCACGTCCGGCAGGAACCGGCCGTGCGTGTTGGTGTTGCCGGTCGGCGGGATCGGTCCGGCCATGGATTCGCCCTCGGCGATGACGAACTTCATCCGTCCGTCGGACTTAACGCCGATCGAGAGCATCGTGATCGGGCCTTCTTTAATGTTGAACTCAACGCCCGCGCCCTCGCCCGGCTTGCCGTGGTAGGTCTTGAGCGAGCGCAGCACCGGCTTGCGTGAGGCTATATTGAGGTGATGCGGCCCGTCGTGTCCGACAAGCACAGTGCCGCGGCCGAAGTCGATCGGATGGAACTCTGCGAAACTGCCGCCAATATCCAGACGATCCATGATCATCATGGCCAGGCAGTTTTTGAGGTCGTACTCGCCGCACATCGGGAAACCCGCGCTGGTCAAGAGCGAGTTTCCCACGATCAGGTTGGTAACCAGCTCGCGCATGGGCGTGTCCGGCAGCGCCTCGTAATAATAGGCCAGTCCGTCGAGCTTGCGGTCGGCAATGAATTTCTCCAAAGCAACAGCGGCTTTGGCCGCGACCTCAAGATCGCGCTCGGTAAGCTTGGTGGTGATCGGGTCGGAGACCGGATCGGGCGTGTCGAAAAAGTCGAGGATGCGAGTCTTCATGGCCTCCACCGCCGTCAGGTCTTCGGCCAGATAATGTTTCAGAATCTCGTCCGGCTCGCACAAGGCGATGTGGCAGCCGAACGTTGCGGTCACGGCCGTAGGATCGACATGCATGTCCAGCATGGACTCCAGCACATGGCCCATCAGACCGATGCGCGCACGGCGCAGGTCGTGCAGCGCCTTGGCAATCTGACACCAGCGGGCGATCTCGGCATCGGCCGCAGCGTCACCCTCGCGCACCCCTAAGATCACATCCGCCACGGGCCTGCCCATGCGTATCGCCACGCCGGTAAACTCCGGCACCGAGCAGAAATCGTCATTGCAGAGCTGTATGTAGGTTCTAGCCTCTTCATACGGCATAGCCTGCAAAGGCTGCAGCGCCACCAGCACGATAGGCACGTTCAGATCACGTGCGATGATCCCGAAGGTGGAGGATGTGGCATAGGTGACCATGTCGACAAATAGCAGGTCAAGGTCGCGCGCCTTCATCTCGGGCAAAACCGAGTAGGACTTCTCGGCGTTGTCCAGCAGCCCGAAAGTAAATACCTCGACCCCGTTGGACTTGACCTTGTCCTCAAACTGGCCGAGCTTCTGGTGCATCACGTCGAGCAGGCCATCGAACTGCGGCCAGTAGGCATAGTGCCCCACGCCTATGATGCCTACCCGGGCGGTCAGCGGTTTTCTGCGTTCAATTCTCACGAATGTTTTCCTTGTTTCGTAAAGTGGACTCACGCCCCGGAACCCCGGACGCAAGATTCAAAAAAAGAGCACGTTTCTGGGATGCGGACGGCGGCGGGAAGAAACCGCTGGCCAGCCAGCCGACCAGCAGGGTTGGAAAGAAGGCAAAGGCACCGCTCCACCAAGCCGGGATGGCTGGCGCAAGGTTGACCCATGCAATGCCTGCCGCGCCGGCGAGCAGGCCGATCGCCGCGCCGGGCGCATTAGCACGAGCCGAGACCATACCCAGCACGTACACGCCCAACAGCAAACCAAGGAAGGTGCTGGCCACGGCTGTGATCTGGTCGATGAAGTTCTTGCCGATGTGCGGCGCCAGCAGCGCGGCGCCGATAACGCCCGCTCCAATCAAGGCGGTTATCAGCCGGTTTTCTCGTCCAGAGTTCGCGCGCCCTTTGAGAAGATCAAAAGAAATCACTGAAGCGATGCTGTTGATGCCGCCTTCCAGCGTGCTCAGGGCTGCCGCCAGCAGCCCGGCGCACATCAGGCCGGCGATACCCGGCACACGCAGGTCGTTCACGATGAAGTGCGGCAGGATCTGATCCTGGCTCGTCAATGCGGGCAGTGCGCCAGAGGTTTGCTTATAGTATACGAACATCACGGTGCCGGTCAGGATGAAGAGGAAATACACGAATGTCGCTACCACGGCATTGAGCGTCAGGGCGCGGCGCAGGTCTTTGGGGCCGGACATGCTCAGGTAGCGCTGCACGGTTATCTGCGATGTGGTATAGCCGGGCAGGTACACGAAGAGCGCGAGCGCCAGCACCCACCAGACGCTGGTCTGGCCCTTCCATCCCGCCGACAGGTTTGCGAGACTGAACTTGGAATGGTCCATGCCGGTCTCTATTACAGACGCGAGTCCGCCGTCGACCCTCCCGAGCGAAAACCATAGTATTCCTATGACGCAGCCACCAAGCGTGATCGCCTGCAGCACGTCCAGCCAGATGATGCCCTTCAGTCCGCCGGAACAGGCGTAGAGGGTGGCGACCGCGCCGATCACGACCAGCGTCAGCACGAACTGCGACTGGCTCAGCCCGATCAAGGCGTCCAGAATCAGTACGAGCGTATACAGCATACTGCCCAGCCAGCCGAAAGCATAACCGAAGAAGAGGATAGCCCCCAGCCGGCGCAGGCGCGGATGGTAACGTATCTCCAGATATTCATATACGCTGCGCAAACCCAGCCGCATGTAGAGCGGCACGAAGACGAACCAGAGCAGCGGCGTGATCAGCAGCGGTATCAGCAGCAGCACCGACAAGATGCTCCAGTTGCGGAACGCGCCTTCGCGCGGCAGCATCACGAATGCGGCGGCGCTGAAGGCCGCCGCGAAAATCGAGAGCCCCACCGCGAAACCGTTCATGTCGCGTCCGCCGGTGAAGAAATCCTCGCCGGTCTTCTGCCGCCGCGACGCCGCCCACGCCAATGCGGCTGTCAGCCCCACATACACCGCAATCACGCATCCGTCTATATGGTTCATTGTCGTCATATCAGGCCACTGTAATCCACCCAAGACATGCCTCTGCTTTACATTTGGCATTGTAGGCTAAGATCGCCAAACTGTCGATATGTGTATCGCGTATTATTTTTCGACCTTTTGCGCAGTTTCCGCCCATCGTCGAGAACGGATTTAGACGTTAAGCCTTGTACGGAAAATGCCGATCGGCTAGACTTTTGCCCATTTGCAACAAGGAGAGAGCATGTCTAAGAGTTATAAGATAGCGGTTCTGCCAGGCGACGGCACCGGGCCGGAAGTGATCGCGGAAGGCTGCAAGGTATTGGACGCAGCGGCCGCCAAGTTCGGATTCAAACTGGAAAAGGTTTCATATGACCTCGGCGGAGAGCGCTATCTGCGCACCGGTGAGACTTTGAGTGATTCGGTCGTAGCTGAACTGCGCGGCTTTGACGCGATCTACCTGGGCGCCATCGGCCACACCGACGTCAAGCCCGGCATCCTGGAGAAGGGCGTACTGCTGCGTCTGCGTTTCGAGCTCGACCAGTACATTAACCTGCGTCCGGTCAAACTGTATCCCGGTGTGCAGTGCCCGCTGCGGGACAAGGGGCCCGAGCAGATTGACTATTGCGTGATCCGCGAGAACAGCGGCGGCCTATACACCGGCATCGGCGGGCTCTCGCGCAAAGGCACCAAGGACGAGGTCGCGGTCCAGCAGATGATGTACACCTACGCGCAAGTGGAGCGCTGCCTGCGCTACGCCTTTGAATACGCCCGAAAATACGGCAGGAAGGCCCGCGGAAAAGGCGATATAAACAAGCTGGCGCTGGTCGGCAAATCAAACGTGCTAACCTACATGTACGAGCTGTGGAACAGGGTCTTTGATGAGGTCGGCAGCGAATATCCTGATGTAAAACGCGAGTATTACCATGTCGACGCCACCTGTCTCTACATGGTGGCCTGCCCAGAGATGTTCGACGTGGTGGTGACCGAGAACATGTTCGGCGACATCATCACCGACCTGGCCGCAATCACCCAGGGCGGGCTGGGAGTGGCGGCGGGCGGCAACCTCAACCCCGAGGGCGTCAGCATGTTCGAGCCGATCGGCGGCACCGCCCCGATGTGGACCGGCAAGAACGCCATCAACCCGCTGGCTGCGATCGGCGCGGGCGCCATGATGCTTACGGCTCTGGGCGAAGAAAAAGCCGGCACGTCCATCGAGAACGCGATCAGCGTCACCACGCCGAAAATGAAGAGTCAGCTCGCCGACCAGATGGGGTTCACCACGACGCAGGTCGGCGACCTGGTGGCGGAGGCGCTGGCTTAATCCAGACGGGCCACTTCCATCTGCGGAAACAGCAGCGAGAAAGTGGAGCCATTGCCGGGCTCGGAGGCCAGCCGAATCTGTCCGTTGTGCTCGGACAGGATCGCGCGGGTAATGCTTAATCCCAAGCCAGTGCCCTTGCCGCGCGGTTTGGTTGTGAAGAAGGATTTAAAAATCTTTTCCTGCAGCTCCGGCGGCACGCCTTCGCCGGTGTCGCTAACTGCACAATTCCAGTAGGTCACGCCATCCAGCGTTTCCGCCTCGATCTTTATGGACAGCCCGCGCTCTGGGCCGTTTGCCATCGCGTCGCAGGCGTTAGAGAACAGGTTTAGGAATATCTGCTGGATCTGGTTTCTGTCGCCCCTGATCCAGTGTCGGCCCTTGACCACCGGGCAAACCACCTTGATATTGTGATTACGGATGCGATGCGCCATTATGAAGAGCGCGTCGTTGACCGGCACGAACAGGTCTACCGGCACATGCTGCTCTTTGACGCCGCGCGAGAAATCGCGCAACCGCGTGGTCAGGTTCTCCATGACCGCGGCCGACTCGTTGACGGTTTCGCAGTAAGCGACAAGCTGTTCGCGGATATCCTTGGCGTTAACGTTGCTGCCTTCCAGCGTCTTAGAGATTACCGTCGAACTTAGAATAATAGCTGTCAAGGGGTTGTTGAGATCATGCACGACACCAGCCGCAAGTTCTCCAATGGCGGCCAGGCGCCCGGCGTGTATCAGGTGCTCCTGCATCTCTTTCAATTGCCGCATGTCACGCGATACAGTGAAGGTGCGCGCAAACCCCCCCTGCTCATCATGAATCACGATAGTCCGCAGCTCCACAGGAATGCGCGTACCGTCCTTGGCGATGAAAAGGCTCTCGACGGTTTTCGCTCCGGACTGCTTGACCTCACGAAAACCCTGCTCCACCGCGCCGAGAATCTCGGGCGGATAAAGCTGGCGGATGTTCATGGCGCCCAGTTCCTGCTCGGTATAGCCCAGCAGAGCCGAGGCGGTCCGGTTGACATAGACGATGTTGCCTTCCTCGTCGACAGAATGAATCATGTCGGGGAAGTTTTCAATGAGCGCATCGACGACATTAAGCGTTTCGAGCTGGTTGCCCTTGGCGTTTATGAACATGTCCCGTGCCCCTTCTGGGTTGCGGGCTCCGCCCGCATTAATTCTTGTGCCGGTAAATGATGCGTCCCTTGGTAAGGTCGTAGGGCGAGATCTCAAGCGTGACACGGTCACCCGCCGCGATCTTAATGAAAAACTTGCGCATCTTGCCTGAAATGTGCGCCAGCACCTCGTGCCCGTTCTCCAGACGCACTTTATACATTGTGGCAGGCAGAACCTTGACCACAACCCCTATTACTTCTATCGCATCATCACTAGGCATAAATGAAAATCCTGAAAGCTTTCAAAAGTTATTTTTGAACTTTAACATGAAGCGTGACCTCTTGGCAAGCAGTGCGTTTCCACGGGTGCGATTATAACTCTTCCCTATTACCTTTTACCTCTTCCTGCGTTCCAGCACCATGGCCGTGCGGCATGGCAGATAGACTTTGATCACATGGCAAAGCTCATTGCCGCGCATCTCGGTCAAAAGATTGAAGGTCTGGTCTTTTCCGATGCGGCCCTGACCGCCAAAACGCTCTTCGTCGCTGTCCAGCACAAGCCGATACTCGCCCGGCGGCACCATCACGCTGAAATCCGTGACAGAACAATCGCTGTGGAAGTTAAGCAAAAAAACCAACTTCCCGCGCTCGAAGACCAGAACCTTGTGCGTGTCCGACACGAAAAGCCGTCGCGGCACGGTGCCCTCTAGCGCGTCTGCCTCTTTAACCACCCGTATGATCGCCTCGTCAAACTCGCCCAAACACCAGTACAACAGGTCTTGGTTGTCGCGCAAGGCCCATTGGCGCCGCGCGTAGTGGTAGGAATAATTATTGCCCTCCCGCGGGAAATCGATCCACTCCGGATGACCGAACTCGTTGCCCATGAAGTTTAAGTAGCCGTGACTCGCCGTCCCCAGTGTAGCCAGACGCGCCAACTTGTGCAACGCGACCCCACGCGCGGTCTTCAGACTGACCGAGGCGCGTGACATCTCTTCGTAAATCGCGTTGTCGACAAGCTGGAAGAAAAAGGTCTTGCCGCCTACCAAAGCCTGGTCATGGCTCTCCAGATAGTTTATCGTCTGTTCATCTGTCCGGCGATTGGTCAACTCATGCCAGAGATAACCGATGCTCCAGTCTTCATCACATACGTCACGCGCCATGCGGAACCAACAATCCGGAACTCCCATAGCCATGCGGAAATCGAAGCCTGCACCGTTGTCGTTGATCGGCGCGGCTATTCCGGGCATGCCGCTCACATCTTCCGCAATCGTGATAGCGTCAGGCCGCACTTCATGGATCACCCGATTGGCCAGATTGCAGTAGACCCAGGCGTCTTCGTCTACAGTGGAGTCGAAATATTGGCTGTAATCCATAAAATCCACACCCAGCCCGTGGTGCAAGTACAGCATGCTGGTAATACCGTCGAAACGGAAGCCGTCAACACGAAATTCATCCAGCCAATAACGACAATTCGACAGCAGGAAATGCAGGACGTCAGTCTTGCCGTAGTCGAAACAACGCGAGTCCCATGCCTCGTGCCACCCGCGCAGACCATCATGGAAATACTGGTAGGGTGTACCGTCGAACATCGACAGCCCCTCACGCTCGTTTTTAACCGCGTGAGAATGCACCATGTCGATGATCACGGCAAGACCGGCCTTGTGCGCCGCGTCCACCAGCTCTTTAAGCTCCTCCGGTGTGCCGAAGCGTGATGAACAGGCGAAGAAACTCGACACATGATACCCGAAAGAGCCGTAGTAGGGATGCTCCATGATCGCCATAAGCTGCAACGTGTTGTAACCGGCCGCAATAATCCGCGGCAGGATTTTCTCGCGGAATTCCGCATATGACCCCACGCAAGGTTTGTCCTGCGCCATGCCGACATGCGCCTCGTATACCAATGGCGCGCGCGCCGGCACGCGGAAGTTGTCGACTTCCCATACGTACGGCTCTGGCTCCCAGACCTGGGCAGCAAAGAGCAGAGTTGAAGGATCCTGCACGACCCTGCGCGCATAGGCTGGAATGCGTTCGCCACGCCCGCCGGGCCATGCCATCTCCAGCCGATAAAACTGCCCGTGCCGCAAACGCTCGGCTGGCAGCATAATCTCCCACACATCGCGCCCCGGCAGTCTGCTCAGGCGAAATGCGTCATCTATCCGCCAACCGGAGAAATCCCCGACCAGCCAGATCCCGGTCGCATTCGGCGCCCATTCGCGGAAGGACCATCCACCGTTATGCTTGTGCAAACCGTAATATTCATGCGCGCAAGCGAATTCAGACAGACGCGCCACGCTCTTGCCCAGAAAAGCCGCGCGCTCATCTGCCAAACAGGAACGCCTTCGTATGATTTCGGCATACGGCAAAAGGTACTGATCTTCAAGAAGAGACGAGCGGATAGCGGATTCCGGCATGTTCTGACCTCCTGAAACAATCTGCGTTTTAATCGAATGAACGGACCAAAGGACGTTTTAGCATCTTCTCGTAGATTTCGATGTAACGCCGGGCACAAGTCTCATGGTTGAAGCGGGCACGGCCCTCACGCATGATCCTGGCCACCGTCCGCTCCCTGTCTGATGCGGGCTGCCTGTAAAACTCCATGGCCTTATCCATCGCCCACTCCAGCCCGCGGCTGTCGTAAACCCTGAAGACAAAGCCGTTGCCCCGGTCTTTGGACAAATCCAGATGCTCGACAGTGTCGTGCAGCCCGCCTGTGTCATGCACCACCGGCAGCGACCCGTAAAGCTGTCCGACCATCTGCGGCAAACCGCATGGCTCAAAGAGCGAGGGCACCATCGTGAAATCCGAGGCAGCGTATCCCTGCTGCGAAAGCGACTGATTAAAATCGCATACCGCCAGACGTCCGTAAAGCTCGTGAAACTTGAGAATGTCGTGAAAATAATTTTGATACATCCCGTTGGCCACCACCGCGACCTGAACGCGCTGACGCCAGTGTCGCGACATAAAGTGATATAAAATGTTGGTCAGCAGTTGCGGCCCTTTCTGCGCCGGATCAAGTCGTGAAGGCCAGAAGAACAAGGGCACGTCCGGATTCTCCTCCAGTCCCAGTTTACGCTGAAACGCCACCTTGTTGGCGCGCTTCGCTTCCCGGTGGTCATCCGGACCATACCGCACGTCGAGGTTAGGATCAGTCTCAGGGTTATCAGATGGATCAGGCGCGTTCAAGATGCCAGCCGCGCAACCGGCGCGGTACTTACCACGGATCTCCTGCCGCAAGGCTTCCGGTATGAAATCGTGCCAACCATTGACTATCTCTTCGAGGAACTTGGGGCTCACGGTGTTGATGAAGTGCGAAGCGAACACGCCGCTAGCCTGCATGTCGATCATGTTGCTGTTACGCGACTCTTCGTAGTTATGCGGCACACGCACGTAATACAGATTACCCCAGAATTCGGCCGCGTCAATCCCCGCATCCTCGATATTTGCCAGCGTCAGATGATGCGTGTGGATGTTGTGTACCGTGAAAAGGCACGGTATGCCCATGCGCCGCGCCGCTCCCGGTATCAGTCCGGTCATCCAGTCGTTGCAGTGAATCAGATCCGGCCTGACCGTGGGTATTATGTTATTGATGATCTCACGCGAGAAAGCCAAGGCTAATTTGGGATTCTCGTTCTGCGAGTTGCTGTATACCGTGTCGCGGTAATAGAAGCAGCGGTCTTCCGCCAGGTGGATGCGGGAGTCCGGCAAGCGGCTTTTGTAAACCCGCAATTCGTCGCTGATGAGCTGCCCTACATCCACATGGAACATGCGCCGGTAGTGCGGCAGCGCCACATGCACATCGGCCCCCAAGTCGAACAGCGCCGCCACCAGAGAGGCTGAGACATCCGCCAGACCACCCGCCTTGGCCGTCAGCCGACATGCCATGTTGCCCATACCAGACGGCAGATAGGTTATCTCCGGCGTAACTATCAGTATTCTTGGCTTATTGACGCTTTTGCTTTTTTGTTTGCTGGCCATGCCCGTCTGCCATCCTCTCCGTTCTCTAGTAGCTTTGCTGCCCATTGCTGTCCTAAATACAAGAACTTGCTCCTTCTTACTGAGCCAAAGCAACATAGGTTTTGATCAGTAAAAACATCTCTGTGCTCTCCGTGACTCTGCGGGAGATTGCATTTAAAGGCCTGCCTCTGCCTTCACTTCGGCAGGGTGACCTTCTCCTCGACTTTTTCAGTCAACTCTTTGGCCCTGCCTTTAAGCTCTTCAAGCTGTTGCCGCTTTTCGCGCAGAGCTGGCAACTCTAGAATCTTTTTCCGCAGCTCTTGCTGTGCCTTGAGAATTTGCTGCTGCAGTTCAAGATAAGTCTTGCGCAACTCATCAACCTCGGGGCTGGAATAGTTGGTGTTTGCCCAGGCGTTCTCCAACTCACTTTCGAGTTTGCTGACACTGACCAGAGTGTGCGCCCTCTCGACCATCCATTCGTTCACTTGTTTACGCTCTGCCTCGGAAAGCTCAGGCAACCCCTTGGCCGCCGACACACGCCACGCCGTCAGTGCCGTTAATACACAAACACACATAAAAGCCGCTCTCATCAAGCATCCTCCCGCTTTGATTTATGATTTCCTTGCAAGTATACACCAGAACGCACATGCTTGCAACCTAAGCCCGGACAACAGCCAAACCCCTTTCAACCAGATACTCAAGGAACCTTTCGACCTCAGCCGCCGCAACATCTTCCGCGACATCATACTCGGCCAACATCGCTGCCAAAAGTTCCTGCCGCGTGACAGGCCGTTCAAGCTGCGTCCAGAACCACAGCCCCATGCCGTTGAGGCTGTACATTTTGGATTCGCCCGCGTGCAGCACGATCAAAAAATCCTCGCCGGCGATGCTGCGCAATACCACTTCATCCGCCCTAATGTATAGTTTTCCGGACATTACACCTCCCCTGTAATCACTCTGCCACAATTTTATAAAACCGGCGCCGCTCGCCGGCATCGTAAGGCACTTCCACGCTTTTCAAAGGCCAGTCACCTTCAATCGCGTCCAGCGACCATGCCTCACCAGATCCCGTCCGCCAGGGCAGCACCTCCCACACCCCTGCCGCCAGATTGGTCGATGATAGCACCTGATGGCTGAGCCCAGCAAGCGGTTCAAACGACAACGGCAACCCCCCGGATGCTGCCGCACCTGCAAAACCCGCGACCGTGCGCAGCCGCACCCCGCCATTCGCCGGACTCGTCTCCGCCAAATACTCTAGCCAGGTGACGAAACCATCCGCGTCCTGATCCAGCAGGTCGGCATAAGGGTCGCCCGTCAGGCCGTGCCCGATCAGCCACGCCGCCGAAGTCCCGCGCGCTGTCTGCCCCGCGCGGATGGTCAGCGCCGGATCACCCAGAAAGGTCATGTGGCGCAGCCTCTCGGACGCCGCGCCGCCCATGACCCCGAACGCGCCGCGCCAGGCGTCGCCCAGCCGTAACGCACCCGCCTCAACCGCCGCCCCGAACGCATAGGAGTAGTCACGCGCATCCGCAGGCTGCATGTACCCCGACGGACTGATCACCGCCGCGAAGCCGGATGCGGGATTACGTGCGCCAGCCTCGTTGACCGAAGATCCTGCGGAATTATAATGGGTCCACCTCCCTAACCGGCAGCCAAGCATTAACGCGGCAGGCGCAAACGACCAATCGGCAGGAACTAATTCTGCACTGCCAAAAAAACGGTTAGCTGTGTTGGGTCCTCCAGCAAGCGTGTCGCTGGAGTGGCCGATGAAGTAGAAGAACCCCGTGCCGCTACACAGACGTTGATAAGCACCCTTTCCTTCATACACGCCTGTGCCTAACCACATCGGCCTCAAATTGATGTCTCCCATCGCGGCATAAAAGGTGTCGATCTCCCAGCCCGAACCCATAAAGTTGCAGGCCGTGTTACTGGCGAACGCCGTGAAGTCGTATAGTGTGCCTATCTCCGGCACGTCCGCAGTGAACATGGCCCGGGTTTTCCAAATCTCGCTTATCTCATACTCGATCGTCTTTTTGACCATAGCAGAAAGTTCTGCCGCACTGGTCGCGATAAAGCGCCCCACCGCTACCTCCGGTACCGCGTCGCCGGTCACGTCGCCCAGCACCGGATCATTCGGCAGCAAAAAAGCCGCAGGGAATTCACCAGTGTAGAGATGCGGCATCAGGTAGAGAGGGTAAAGATTAGGATAAGTCCCTGTGAAACCGAACACGTCCAACTTGTAGTCGCTACCTCCGTATCCGGCGAACAGCATATAGCGCAAGCGCTGCGTCGGACCGTTGGTCACGCCCGCTGCCGCGAAGCGCCGGAAGGCTTCGGGGTGCACCAGCCCGCCAGAGAAAGCGTTGTAAATCTCCTCGGCATCGATTATCCGCGTCGCCAGGCCCTGCGCGTTGCGGAAATCGGCCAGCGGCTGCGCCGCCTCGGCAAAACCCGTGACCCAGCGCTGCGGCGGCACAATGATCGCCAGTTCGGGCATTTCGGCCGGATCACCCCAAGCGATGTCACGCACCCCGACGACCGATGGCTCGAAGCAGCCCGCGCCCTCGTCGAAAACCGCATAGCGCGTCGCGCTGTCGCCGCTCAGGAAGGCCGTCTGCCAATCCCCGCCCGCCTCCTGCCACACTGTCGCGGCGAGATCCAGCG
>JAQVQN010000308.1 GCA_028701555.1 Kiritimatiellia bacterium
AATACCGGCTAAACGATCAAAGTGCGCCCTGTCCCGTATGCTCTTCGCTTTGAGGGAGGGGCTGACGCCGGGGTAGTGTTGTGGAGCGCAACTAATGCAATAATGAACTAATGCACTGCGAGGTTTGTTTATGAAGCTGGCATTGAAGGGCAAGGTGGCGTTGGTGACGGGCGGTTCGCGCGGCATTGGCGCGGCGATCTGCCGCGGTTTGGCGGCAGAGGGCGTGCTGGTGGGCGTGGGCTGTTCCGGCAGTCCGGAAAAGGCCGCAGAGGTGGCGGCGGGAATCGCGCGGGATTTCGGGGTGGAAGCTGAGGTGTTGCGGGCTGATCTGGAGCGGGCGGATGAGATTGTCGGGATGTTTGACCGGATGGAAGAGCACTGCGGGCCGGTGGACATTCTGGTCAACAATGCTGCCTACTGTCCTGGCGGGCCGATCGCGTCGTACAGCGTTGAAGAGTGGGAGAAAACTTTTAGTGTCAACGTGACCGGGGCGTTCGTGGCCTGCCAGGAGCATGTGCGACGTCTGCTGGCGGACGGGCGCAAGGGCAAGATCGTAAATCTTGTTTCGCAGGCCGCGTTTCTGGGCTCGACCTCCGGGCATCTGCCGTACGACGCCAGCAAGGGGGCGCTGGTGTCGATGACGCGCGCGATCGCGCGCGAGGTGGCGGCCAAGGGCATCAACGTCAATGCCGTGGCGCCGGGCATGGTGCGCACGGAGATGGTGGCGGACAAGCTCGCGGCTAACCTGGACAGGTATCTGAGCCGCATCCCGCTGAATCGGATCGCCGAGCCGGAGGATGTCGCCAACGCCGTGGTGTTTCTGGCGTCCGCGGCATCCGATTACATGACCGGCACTACACTGGATCTGACAGGCGGGATGCTGATGCGGTGAGGTAGGTCTTTACAGGTCAAGAACAGCGATAAAAAAAGTTGGGGCTTCCGCAGAATGTGTGGGTAGGCAAAATTTATGGTTCACACTGATTAGGCCTGTTTGCGGAGATCTTGCGTGAAGAAGGCAGTGGAGCCCAACGCTAGGATTGCAGAGATTGCATGCTGTTATGTTGGCGGGTGTTCGTTTTATCGGCATCCGTGTAGAGCGTATCGGGGCAGATGTCCTGTTCGTGGGGCCAAACAACGGTTCCGTATTTAACTCTTGCCTCCCGGAAATAGGCCGGGTCTTGAAGTTCCTTAAACACACCGAACCCTAACAGGCTGGAACAATCGAATACGCCGCGCTCGCCGTTAGTGAAGACAAGGGCAAGTCGGTAATGGTCCTGTACTAGGACACTTTTTACTCTTGGATTCATGAGTTACCTCAGCGGTTCAATTTTGTAAGGCACCTGTCCGTTGACGGCTAATTCCCAGTCAGCCATCAGTTCGTCCCGATGAATGTCGATCCATGCCTGAACAAGTCGGATCTTGTTCCCCGGCAGAGCACCCTCCAACACATCACCTTCAGGCAAAGAGAGCACGGCTTCGAATTCCTGATACGACACATGGATATGTGGCAACTTATGGCGACGGTTGTCGGCGAAAAACAGATACACGATGATTCCGTAGAACATTGAAATAACAGGCATCGATGCGCTCCCGTGGCATTCAAATATGCCCTGAGTGTAACAATAATCGGGGTGTTTTTCAACCCGCTTATGATGTCATGAGCAACGTCGCGTTCTCTCACACCTGAACGCTGGCCCTTGAACCCTTGGATTGCGGGCACAGCCCGCGTTAGAAGGTGTAGGCGGCGCAGAGTTTCCAGATGCGGCCGTTGGCGGGGTAGAAACTGGAGCCGTAGAAGCCGCTGTAGGCGTACTCCTTGTCAAAAACATTGTCGAGGCCGCCGATCAGGCGCAAACCTTTGACAAAACCCGGCTCGTAGCGCAGGGCCACATCGATGGTGGCGTAATCGTCAAGCTTGACAGCCTGATTGTCGAAGTCGGAGCCGGCGGCCTGCGACGAAACATAACGGGCGGTGCCGAGTGC
Organism: Kiritimatiellia bacterium; assembly: GCA_028701555.1. GTDB lineage: Bacteria > Verrucomicrobiota > Kiritimatiellia > RFP12 > UBA1067 > JAQVQN01. Next base: position 1,984 of record JAQVQN010000308.1, read on the forward strand.
GGCCAGGTTAGGCAGGAGGTAAACCTCGCCGTTCAGGGTCAGCATGTGGTCAGGTGTCAGCGGCACGTCATTGTCTTTATAGACGCCGCCGGTGAAGCGGGAGTCAACCAGTTCGTAGGCGAGCCCGAAGGAGCCGACACTTTCACGCGCCCAGCGCAGAGCCGCTTCCAGACCGCGGCGGCGCGTGTCGGACGGGGCGTTGATGTTCATGTAGGTAACCGGGTTGTAATAGATCTCGTCGCTGGTGCGCATTTCGTAAAGGGTGAGGCTGGCGGTCCACTCTTCCAGGACGTTGATCTCGGCGCCTGCTTCCATACTGTAGCCGGTTTCAGGAACCAGGCTGGTGTTGGGGATGCCGGACCAGCCCACGGTCTCGTCGATGAACGGGGCGTGGTAATAGCGCGATACGCGCGTGAATATTTTGGCGTTGTCATCAGGCCGGTAAAGCAGCGCGGCCTCGCAGGCCTTCTCCGTTTGGCTGTAGGAGGTTGTGCCGAGATTGCTAGCGATGCGGTTGTGGATGCGCTCCGCGCGTGCGCCGAGCGTTAACGAGAGGGTTTCGGTGATAAAAAACTCATCCTGCGCGTATGCCGAGAGTGCGGAGCGGTCGAAAGCCCAGGCATAGGCGGACGGGAAGCCGGCGAACACGCTGCGGCTATAGATGTCCGATGTTTCATAGCGGAGATCGGATCCCAGCGTCAGGCGGTTGGCATGTCCGGCGATGTCGCTCTCGTGCGTGTAGCGCGGCGTGAAGGCATAGGCGTCGATATCGTTGTCGTTCTTGATGCTGTAACCGGTGCCGATGAAACGCGACTCGGCCTCGCGTCTGCTGGCGGAGAGATTGGCCGAGAGCGTACCGTCCGCGCCCAGCGGGGTGCTGCCGCCGAGGTTCAGTCCCCAGGTTTCGAACCAGGCGCGGTCCTGCGGGCTGAGGGTTTGTCTGGGATTGTTTTTGAACTGTTGCCAGTTGAGTGCGCCTGGCAGGCCGTACTCGCTGTCATGATAGAACACCGAGAGCGAGGCGTTCTGTCCGCCTTCCCAACGCTTGGCCAAGGCGGCGTCCAGTCCCCAAGCTTCATAATCGCCGTTGTCGCGGTAACCGCCGGTCTTGTTCCAGTCCGCGCCGGCGAAATAGGTCACGCCGTCCTCGAAGGCGCCGGATTTGCCGATATGCAGGGCGTAGGTGTCGTAAGAGCCGACTGTGGCGGAGACAGTGGTGGCGGGCGCGGCCTCGATCGAGGTGTCGGTGATGATGTTGATCACGCCAGCCTCGGCGAAGTCGCCGTAGAGCACGGTTTGAGGGCCGCGGATGACCTCGATGCGTTTGACCGAGTGGATTGGGATGCGCATCAGGTTGGGGGCTGACATGTCGGGGTTGTTGAGGCGTTCGCCGTTGACCAGGATCAGCACGCGTCCGTGGGCGTTCTCGCCGAAGCCGCGCAGCGCGGCCGTGGCGGTGGCGGGGTTGTCGGAAAAATTCTTGATCGGCACACCCGCCTGTTTCTGTAGCACTTCGAGTACGTTCTGGTGGCCTGCGCGCGCGATCTCGTCGGCGGTCACGACGGTCACGTTGGCCGGAATCTCGGCGGCGGTGCGTCCGGCGCGGCTGGCCTGCACGATGATGGGCGGCAGGTTGGTTGAGGGTTCTGCGGGCTGTGGTTTGTCCGCACCGCTGGCGGCGGCAGCCAACGAAAGGAAGGTTAAGAGAGCGGG
>JAQVQN010000309.1 GCA_028701555.1 Kiritimatiellia bacterium
CGCCGAGAAGGTGTTGCCGCCGCCGCCGCTCCACCCGATGATGTTGATGTTGGCGGGATCGGTCTCTAGCGGGTACTGCGCCAGCGCCGCCTGCACCGCATCGTAGATATCCATCACCTCGACCCCTCCGTCGTCGCGCTGACCAAGCGATTCCTCGCGTCCGCGCAGATCCACCCCGATGCCGAACAGCCCCTGATTGGCATAACTCCTCACGCTGCCGTAAACACGCCGCCCGCCGTGCCGCATCACCGGATCGCCATACCCGTGCATGCAGACCACCAGCGGCTTGCGCTGGCCGTCGGGCTTGAAACCGATCCAAGCCTTGAGCGGCTCAAGCGGCGCGACGCTGGAACGGTACACCAGACTGGTTTCCACCAGACCGGGCGCCAGCGTGAACTCACTTGGAATGCTCTGCCCGGCCAGCGGACGGAAGCCGGCACGATAGACGCGCGCCTTATCCCCGTAACCTATGAAAATTATGCGCACACGGAAAGGCTCATCCGGCACGCCGTCCAGCGCGGCGTGCCCTTTCCAGGTTACCGTCACATTGTCGGCCGTATTGGTGATCATGTCGCAATCCTCTTGCACGTACCCCGGTATGCGGTCATCGGAGTCCGCGCGCAGCAGCTCGACTTTTATGTAATTGGCGCTGTCGGCCATCACGTCCATGCTGATTACCTGACCGGCCAGTTGCACGGCGCGGATAGGCACGGTCGTCATATACCCCAGACGGATAGAACCTCCGCAGTGTATGTAAGGCCATCCGGTCGCGGGCGTGTTCACCGGCCCGTCGAGCGCCAGACGCATGGCATCCAGATAAAAAGGCACGCCCTGCGTGCCTGTCGGATGCACATACAAAGCGTCCACGCCCTTCACCGCATAGACTTTTGCGCGGTCAAAGGTCTTGCCTTGGTCAACCATACGCCAGCCGTTTACACCATCGTCGAACCATGTATCATACTTGTCCTGGTTCATGTCGACATTCAGGCGTATTCCGAACCAGGCATTGGTGGCAACGTCGCACACACCCAGGCTTGGCACCGCGCCCTTGACCAAAAGCTTGCCGTCTTTCACCTCGGCGCGTATCTCTGCATGTCCCCGCATACCCATCTCGGTGGCGACAAACAGGAAACCCGCGTCTTGCGCCGACACCATGCCGCGCATCTCGGCTGTGAATGTGCCGCTGGTTACAGCCGGCAAGGCCAAGCCCTGACCAAGCACGGCGTAATCCCAAGCCAGACCTCCGTTTGTTACCATCAGAGCCCTCCTGCCGTCCCAGGCCACATTTTCGACCGGCACCGCTCCGGTGCCCTCTTTGAAAACGTACCAGCGTCCGCCCACGGCGTTGCCGTCGCCGTGCCAGCCGACCGGCGCAAGCGGCTGACCCACGGGAAAGACACTGGTATCCTCAAACCCTTGCGCCAGCAACGCCAGCGGAGGCGGCGAGGCCTGTACCGCCAAGGCGCGCCCGGCATCGGCCATCTCACTCAGACGCAGGTCGGTGCGAGGGCTTGTGTTGCCGTAAACCAAATTAACGGCGCTCAACTCATCCGCCTGCAAAGGCAGCAGCATAGCATTGCTGCCGGGCAGGACCGATGACGGAGCATACACGTCTGCCGCGACTGCCGTCACGGCCAATTGCTGCACATCTGTCCAACCGAACCCCATCCAGCGCGTAGAAAACATTTCGCCGCTTTCGCGGTTTACAGTGAAAAGCCTGGGGATGTCATACTCGTCTGACACCAGCGCAGGCGGAGAACATTCGTAACCTGCGACACGCCCTTCCAGTTTTGTCAGCGGCAGGTTTGTGTCCCAGTTCTGGCCGGTGTACAGGGAATATTTGAATTTCCCATACAGCCCGGGCAAAACCGCCAGAACCTGATGCCGCGTGCAGCAAAGCCGCGGCGCGGCTTCAGCCGTGCCGATAGGTTCCGGACGGTGACTGGTCTCGCCACTGCGCAGCCATGGCCCGCCCGCGACACTGTGAAGATGCCAAACATTACCGTCCGCTGTGCGCCATGCCACATGCGCCGTATCATGCCGCGAAGCCGCCAGACACGGCACGGTCGCGCCGGTGTCGCCCACAACTGTCTCACGCGACCAGCCGCCCGCCTGAACGCGCGCGAACCAGACGCTGCCGTTATCCGCTGTCGCAAAGCCGCACACCAGCACCGTTCCACTGAGCGGATCCACTGCCGCGTCACTCACCGTTCCCTCTCCCAAGCTGGTCACGGCGCCGAACGCGCCTGATTCCAAGGCCGACGCGGCGGATGCTCCGGCAAGATCGCAAGCCGCCGCATACGTCACGCCGGTAACCGACCATGCGACATGCAGCCGCTGCGCGTGATCCAACAGCAGAAACGCCCGCTCGCCAGCCTCGCCAGCCGCCAGCAGTCCGCCCTGCGGCGCTACAAGCGTCACCGGCGGGTCGAGCGTCACCGGCGCGCCGTCCTCACCCGTTCGCGCGAGCCGCAGCCTGACCGCCCCTTCGCCGACATCGAGCAGCAGGTGGTTGCCGTCAGAATGACGCACAGCGTCCGCCCAGACCGGAGCGGCGGAGCTGTCAGCATTACCGTTCACACCAGCCAGCACCAGAGCTAACATCGCAAATTCTTTTTTTATCCGCATCTTTCATCTCCTGTAAGCATCTCATCCATAACTTGGCGGTTTTGTCATAAAAAGCCGCTCTGTAATCGGCAGGGCGGTTTCCCCGAAACCGCCGCGGACGCCTCGGGGAGGCGTCCCTACCTGGTCCGCGCTGGTAGGGCGGTTTCCCCGAAACCGCCGCGGACGCCTCGGGGAGGCGTCCCTACCAATAACTTCTTTGTTCGATGTTCAAGCGGGTCACTCGCCTCCAATGGACACGTCATCGATCATGACCGCTGCCCCTTCTGTGCCCTGCGGCGCGAAAATCAGGCTTGCTGGAACCAACCCCGCGCCGTTGCGCGGCAAAGCAGCGCCAACCTGGTTGCCGTCAACCATGACCGTTGCGCTTGATGCGGCGACTCTAACCGCAAGCTGCGCCCATTTTCCCTCAGGCAACGTTACGTCAAGCGCGTGCCAGGCCGAAGGCCCTTGAAAATTACGCAAGCTGATCCGGCCTTCTCCGTCCACCAGCACAGCTGCATCGTCCAAGGCCAAAGCGTCACGCAAGGTCAGGCTAGCGCCGCCGCCGGGCTCGCGATAAAGCCGGCATTTAAACACGTAAGGTTGTGTGCTTCTGGCATTCAGCAGAGTCTCTGCCACAGCCGTTATGCCGCCGCGCACCAACCGCAAAGCGCCGCCTGTTGCATCACGCGCGATCAACGGCCCTTTCTCCGCGAACGAATGCCAGCGTCCGCTCGGTCGTATCCGGCTGCCGACACGTCCGCGCAGCTCGCAAGGGAACAGGGCTTGGTCATTAAAGTTCTGATCTAAAAGTATTGCCATGCCATTGGTTTCTTCGCAAACCTGCGCCGCCTGCGCATCATACGCCGCGCTAGCAGCCTTAAAGCGCTCGCGCATGACCGGATCATTCTTCACCATGTGCGTGGGATCGGCACCGCATCCCGCTTCCGTCCAAGGCTCATCCGTCTTCAGCCAAGCGGATTTGTCGCCGGTTGTTTCCGCATATTTTTCCCTGTCTTCCGGCATATAGCGTTTTTCGCCGACTTGCACCCATGCCGCGTGATAGCGGTTACCAGT
>JAQVQN010000310.1:0-2148 GCA_028701555.1 Kiritimatiellia bacterium
GGTGTCAAGCTGGTTGGCTATGACCAACCAAAGGTGATAACCCATACTGACGGGCTGCTGATGTCTGTCGATACCACTAATTTTACCGTTGAAACCGCGAAACTGGGTGATGCCCGGGCCAATCAAGGGAGCATTCCCGATTTGTGAATCATTGTAGGGCCTCCAGTGGAGCCGCGCAAGCTAGTTTTACGAGTTCATTCCAACGCTGGGCCTTGTAGAAGGACCGGATCATGATCATAGCTTCGGCGGAGTCTTCATGCCAGAAGATACCCGGTCCCTTGAGGCGGAGATTGATTACGCGCCGAATAGCACTTTCCATTGGGCCGCTGCCGATAGGCAGGCGCAGTCGGCGTGCCCACGCATAGGCAAAACGTCGGCGATTGCGTTGGAAGTAGTGGAAGTCGCGCTTGAGAGCTTTTGAGCGGGGCCGGCGTACCATCAGCCCCTGCATTTCCTCCATGACGTCTTCGATCTTGCCGGCGCGCAGGAGTTGGCGCGCATGATTACGCCACCGGGTGCGGCGCGCGCGGGGCCAGTGGGTACAGGCATCGGCGAACGTGCCGAGATGTTGGACAGCATGATAGAAATCGATCAGTTGCACGATGGCATTCGGTCCGGCAAAAAGCTGCTCCTGGATTAACGCCGTGAAGCGCGCCCAAATCCAAGGCGCCCCGTCGGCGATGAGCAAAACCCGTGCAGGCTGCAAGGCATTAAATAACGGCCAGTAAAGTCGCAGCATATTGAACAGGGCGTCGGGGCCTCCGAGTGTCCCGTCGATCAATGGGGTGAAGGCGCGGTCCAAGCGGCCGTCGGGCCCGAGAACGTAAATGTGAAGCAACAGCGGTTCACGCCAATCGGTGTGATAACGCCGACGGCCTTTGCGGGTCCGCGCCCCGGCTTTATCCCGGCGGATGCGCAAGCGCCCGCCATCCACGGAGATGACGACGCTACGGCCTTTGCCATCGACCTGCAAGGCGGGCAGATTCCCCGGAAGTCCGGCCCGGGCCCGTTGGCCGAAACGGCGCGTCACGCGGCGCAACGTTTTTATATCCACCTCCAATCCGCCAGTATCGCATAGCCAGGCGGCGGCTTCCTCCAACGAGGCCACCGCACAGGCGCTGCGGGCCATTTGCGCGGCCGCCGCAGGGGAGGCATGTTCATGGATGCCGAGCACAACAAAGGCGGGGAAGAGCCCCTTTTCGCGCCGTAACGTATTGCTTCGGTTCCGGCGATAGTAGGTCGCTCGCAGAGGCACAGGCGCCCCGCGTTGGAACTGCACGTTGACTTGCCGGGCCTCCGCCACCTTGAGCCGTTTTGGGGCGGAACGCGCAAGAGTCTGCGCGGCCTCGCGCACGGCTGGCCGATCCAATGCGGCCTGTGTCAGTTCTCCCATGAGTGCGGCGAACAGCGCGTCGCAACGCCTTGCGCATTCCTGTTCCGCAGCCTCCAGGTCTGCTGCGCTGCCGATAACTGGCGGCTGGTCTCGCCACGCCCGGATAGCGGCCAGGCAGGTTTCGACCGGCGCCGGCATCCGCGCTGAGGGCGCGCCGGCATCGCCCTCCGGGGTGCTGCCGCTCAATTCCCCTCCGTCAGAGACGCAATGCCCTCACGACGCGCCTGGGCCACGTACGCCACAACCAACTGCGCTGTAAGTTCCTTTAGGCGGCCATAGCGCCGGATGCACCGCCGCGCCATGGCCAGTTCTCCCGGCTTCAAAAACATCGTTGAGCTGTGTCCCGCCAAGGTGTAACTCAACTGATAGTACGGCCCATGTCGTTGTGGGTGCTTTGGGTCTTTGCACCGGCACCCCGGCTTGCCGCACACGTTCCACTGTTTGCTGATGCTGCCTGGAAGCACCGGTCCCAGCGCCTCGATCTCCGCCTTGACCGTCATCACCGAACGGGTTTGCATATATCCTCCTTCCGCTAGCCGTTAATCGGCTATCGGAAGACTGCCATAAAAAAAGAACGCCCGCAAGCGCTTTTTTGCCCTCTTTACCGGACACAATACGGGAATGCTCCCCTCGACTTTGGCAACTTCTGTATTATCCAGAATATTCGTAGAGTGGGTGCTAATTGGGTGACCATGGGAGCGGATGGAGCAGGCAATGTGTATTCTTCCTATTCGGATCGGCTCGATGATCCTAAA
>JAQVQN010000310.1:2158-3659 GCA_028701555.1 Kiritimatiellia bacterium
CAAGCGCTTTTTTGCCCTCTTTACCGGACACAATACGGGAATGCTCCCCTGCAGACGGCGAAATCGTGGATAGCGGAAAAACAGGGGCAAATAGAAACGGGCATTACAGAATCTTTTACGCCAAAGGAAAAGAAAGTGTAGGTGTAAAAATAGAGGTGGAAAAAACGTAAAAAGCAGCGCAATTGCGCTCTGCTATCCGGCGGATGCCAGCGCCACGCCCATCACCTTCGCGCCCCCTTGTTTCCTGGACTTGAGTGTCGGATATTCGATAGTCGCCCTGGGAATCAGCCGTTTGTGGGCGACTTATATTCTTTGGGCGCGCCCGGTTTGGTCAGGCGGAAGCGACCCGGCCGCGGATGAACGCGCGCAGGGCGTCGGCGTCGCGATCGAGAACCGAGCAGCGTGTGGGCAGGTTGGCCAGGGCATCGAGGATTTCGTGATGCGCGAGGTCGCGGCCGGTTGCCTCCCGTATGGCTGCGCCGAATTTGGCCGGGTGCGCGGTGGCGAGGCAGACCATGGGCTCGCTCTCCGACATGTTTTCCAGCGCGACTTTCACGCCCACGGCCGTGTGCGGATCGAGCAGGCGCTCATGGCGCTCGTAAAATTCCCTTATGGTCGCAAGGGTTCCGGCCGTGTCGCACGAGCCGGCGGCGAAGGCGTCGTCTATTGCGCCGCCGGGCGGCGGCGGAACGGAGAGTCTTCCGGTGCGGTCGAAAGCGTCCATGAGCGCGCGGACGCGTTCAGGGGAGTTTCCGGTGCGATAATAGAGGTAGCGCTCGAAATTGCTGGCAGCCTGGATGTCCATGGACGGGCTGGGTGTGGGATGAACGGCGCCGCGCCTGTATTCCCCTGTGCGGAAAAATCGCGAGAGGATGTCGTTTTCGTTCGTGGCGAGCACGAGCTTGCGTATCGGCAGCCCCATTTTGCGGGCCATGTAGCCTGCGAAGATGTCGCCGAAATTCCCGGTGGGCACGGTGAAGCGCACGCCCTCCGCGCCCGTTTGTTCCAGGACGCGGAAGGCCGCGTAAAAGTAGTAGACGATCTGCGCCATGATTCTTGCCCAGTTGATCGAGTTCACCGAGCCCAGGCTAAAAGCGTCGCGGAATTCCAGGTCGCGGAAGAGGGTCTTGACCAGCGCCTGGCAGTCGTCGAAACTGCCGCGGACGGCTATGGCGTGGACGTTGGCGTCAGGGACGGTCGTCATCTGTCGCTCCTGGACCGGGCTTACGCGGCCGCGGGGGAAAAGGACAAAAATCCTTATGTTTTCGCGGCCGCGGACGCCGTGGATGGCTGCGCTGCCCGTGTCGCCGCTGGTGGCGGCCAGGAGGTTGAGTTCGCGCCGGTCTTCGGCCAGGTAATATTCGAATAGGCGGCCCAGGAATTGCAGGGCGAGGTCCTTGAAAGCCAGGGTCGGGCCGTGAAAGAGTTCGAGCAGGCGAATGTTGCCGGCCTTCACTACGGGCGCGACCTCCGGGTGTCGGAATGCCGCGCAGCTCCGGCG
>JAQVQN010000311.1 GCA_028701555.1 Kiritimatiellia bacterium
CTCTCGGAATCACCCGCTAATGAACTAATACACTTCTTTTACTCTCGTCATTGCGAGCCTGTCCTCAGGCCGCAATAACCTTCTCCACCCGCTAACTAATTAACTAATGTACTAATACACTCTCTCTTATCCTACCGCTCATTCAGCCACTCGCCGACAGACGCCTGCGCCGTCCGCCGTAACCGGTCGCCGCCGCTTGCCCGCGACACGCAAGCCAGAGGCCGCAGAGCCGCCACCCAGAAATCATGCACGCGCCCGTATTCAAGCCTTTGCGCACTCTGGTGCATCGCGTCACCGTTTAATAGTAACATAAGCGCGAAAAAAACGGCCACAAAAAAACAGGCTTTGGTAGCCCTGACCCCGACACCCGTTTCGCTGTACAACTCAGTTTTCATATTGGTCGCCTCGCGCTTAGAACTGGAAATAAATGAACGGCGCCACGCCGCTCGGCCCGATGCCAAGGATCACGGTCAGCACCACTGCCGCCACCGCGCCCTGCAGCCAGACCGGCCAGCGGTTAACTGCGTCCCAAACACGGCGCGGCCGCATACCGTCCAGAAACTGCAGTAGAAACCCGACCGCCAGCACCGTCACCGCCGCGCCGGAAAACAGTGCGCTATCACCGCCCCAGCGTCCCAGTCCCCGCAGCAGCTCGCCCGCGCTCGTTAAATTTGGCGCCCTGAAAAGCACCCACGAGAAACACACCACCTGAAAGATCCAGACCCGTCCCAGCAGTGCCAGCACCGGCGGAGTATGTTCCGAAGGCTTTTCCGGCAGGCCGAACAGCCGCCTGACCACCCTTTCGAGTGACAGATAAGCCCCGTGGTAAGCTCCCCACAGCACGAAGGTCCAGCCCGCGCCGTGCCACAGACCGCCCAGCAGGAAGGTCAGAAACAGGTTCACGCGTGTGCGCGCCGCCCCGGACTTTGACCCCCCCAACGGTATGTAAAGATAGTCGCGCAGCCAGGTAGATAGCGATATGTGCCAGCGCCGCCAGAACTCTTGCAACGTGACCGCGAAATACGGGGCGTGGAAGTTTATCGGGAAATGGAAGCCCAGCAGCAGCGCACACCCGATGGCGATATCCGAGTAAGCTGAGAAATCGCAGTAGATCTGTATGGCGTAGGCATAAACGCCCAGCACTATGTCCGGCCCGGCGTATGCCTCCGGCATCGCGAAGACAGGGTCGGCCAGATGCTGCGCCAGCCAGTTGGCCACAACCATTTTTTTGAACAGCCCGCCCAGAATCAGCGTGGCTGCCCGTCCGGTGTCGATGCGCGTCGCGCGGTCCGGAAAAACACCCATCTGCGGCAACAGGTCAGCCGCGCGCACGATCGGTCCGGCTACAAGCTGCGGGAAAAACGCTAGATAATTGGCGAAGTCCAGCACAGACCCCGCTACCTTGGTCTTGCGCCAATAAACGTCAACAACGTAGCTCAGCGCCTGAAACGTGTAAAAAGAAATGCCCACCGGCAACACGATCCGCTCTATGAACGGCAGCACATGCTCCTGCAAGTTAATCAACTGCTCGGTGGTGCCCAACCAGGAGCACAGAGGCACCGCCAAAGGCACCAGTAAGCGCGTGAATAAAAACCCGGTGTACTTGAAGAAGGCCAAAACCAGCAGGTTGCCTACCACCGCCAACGTGATGATGCGCCGACGCGTGCGCTGATCCTGCGCCGCGTCAATGCCCACTGCGGCGGCATGGTTGAGTGCAGCCGACGCGAAAAGCATCAGGGCGAACTTCCAGCTCCAATAGCCATAGAAGAAAAGGCTGAAGAACAGCAGCGTCACTTTGCGCAGCCGCGGATAATTTGCCAGACCCCAGTGCAGGGCGAAAACCACAGCAAAAAAAAGCGCGAATACCGTTGTTGGAAATAGCATATAGACTCTATTCCTTTGCCACCTTAAGGTAGTGTGGCAGCCGACGTGCTGTTGGTTCTGGCGCCGTCAGCGCCAAGCCTCGACCGTAGTTTCTGCCAAAGCGATTGAGGTGCCTCGGCCTCCGTACCAGGCGCATTGGTATCACCTGCGGCAGCCGGCAATGTTGGCAGAAGCCCGGGCTCCACTGCGGGCGAGTTGGTCACGGCGCCTGCGGCAGCCGGCAGCGGAATCTGGGACTTGGCATCACCGACGACAACCTTCGCGGCTGCGTCTGTTTTCTCAGCGTTCGGGGCGTCCGCATGAACCTTGGCATCAATTGTCTCGCCCGGCTTTGCCGCCTCCGGCTCGGGCTGCTTTACCGTTTCAGGCTCGGGTGCCTTTTGCGCAACAGGCGCGGCTGGCAGTGCGATTTCCACGAAAGCCCGCTTGATCTCCCCGTCTGCGCCCAAAAGCTCCTTGAACTGTCGCGGCAGAACCACCAGGCGTGGCTCAATGCCCTCCCTGTCCTCTTGAGCCACCTTATCGGCCCACTCCGCAAAACTCAGCGTGTGTACCTGCCAAAAGTCTTTCACCGGTTGCAGCAGCAGACTGCCGCGCTGGATCTCGCGCACATTCGCCTTGGGCAAGCGTTTCAGCCGCTGGAGCTCCTGCTCCATGCTTAGGTTCCCCTCGGTCTCGACCACCGACCAATACGAGTCTTCCTGCTGCACCACGATCAGATCAGCCGTGGTCTTCTCGATCATTTTTTCCATCTTGGCAAACCACTCGCTGTCCGGCATGGTGCGTACGCGCAGAATCAGACCAGACAAGCGGTGCTTGAGAATCAGATTAGTGAGGTGCTCAGGCAATGTGTCCGAGAAATAGGCCAGATCCACGACCGGCATCATGCGCAGCCTGTGGAAGGTGCAGAACATACGCACCGCCGCGAGCGCTATCTCGGGTTCTGTCGGCACCGTTCCGTCCGGGAGCTGCGTGAAGGTCACCGGCGCCACCGCCGAAAGCTCGCGCACATTGCTGCGTACCGTCTCCAAAGCGCTGGACAACTCGCTGTCATTGAGGCGCGGCAAAAGGATCACGGTCGGTGTCAGTGGCCCGCACTCGATACGGGCGATGCGCACACGCGCCAACCCCAGCTCGGGCGCGAAAGGCGCGATGCTCCACCAGCCGTAGCAAACTTCCGGCGGTATCGGCAAAGGCGTCGTGAAAACCTGCCGTCCGTTGACGTACCCCACTGCGCCGTCACCGCGCACGTCCAGACGCAACCGCACGATTCCGGGCGGACGCAGCCAAGGGCGACTGTCATAGGTACGGATCTGCCCGTTCAGCCAGGTCTGAATGCGGATGAACCCTTCGTCGTCGTAGCCGAAGCGCACCATCGATTTAGAACTGCGCCGCGCATACAGCCAGAACGAGCCCGCTGACTCGTCCAGCGTGGCCTCCAGAAAGCCGTCGCGCAGCAGCTCGGAACGCTTTAGACGCAGAAAAGCCTCGGACATGTCAGCCCCGGCCCTCAGCTCATACTTGCCGAACGCCGCCGGACGGAATCCGCCGAAAGCGATCCAGTTGTCCGAGAGTTTATCCGAAACGAAGTTTTCCGTGACTTTTTCCGTAAGCGGCAGGAAGCCCTTGTACAGATCCGCCGTCTTCTTGCTGGCGGCGTTCATGGCCGTGTTGCGCACAAAATCGAAGAACACGCTAGCCTCTGGAATGGTCAGCAGCTCCGCCGCGAAAATGTCGCGCCCGAAGCCGAACAGATGAGTCTCCGCCCCC
>JAQVQN010000312.1 GCA_028701555.1 Kiritimatiellia bacterium
ATTTCTTCGGCCACTTCTTTGGCCGCCTGTGGATATTCGCCGTGGACATTTTCCAGACGGCCTTCCTGCCAGGGATAATTGCGACAAACCGGAGTCAGAATAATCGGGATAGCTTGTTTGGCTCTGTTTTGTAACACATACATGCGCAAATATTCTTTATAACCCTCAACACTTACATAACGCTCCACTTTGTTTACGGCGGCATCGTTGTGTCCAAATTGCATAATTACCAGATCGCCGGGTTTTAATTGTTCATAAACGCTGCGCCAGCGGCCTTCTTCAAAAAAAGACCGGGTGCTGCGTCCCCCGCGGGCACGATTATCAATCAACACACTGTCGGTGTCGAATAAATGCTTGAAGTTCTTTAGCTCATTCTCCACAAATAATTCCTGAAATACCTGTCCCCAGCCGGTTACCGGATAACGGGTTTTGAAATAATCTTTCCCCGGATCGTAATTATTGGCGTAATCGGCCACGGTGGAATCGCCAATTAAAAAAAGGCGGGTGACCTGCTCTTGCTTCGTAGTACAGGCAAAAAGCAAGACAGTAACAAGGATAAAGACCAGGTTGAATTTTACTATTTTGTGTAACATTTTATAAAAATTACTTGATTGATAAATAAAATAAGTTTCTCAATGGGTATAAATATCACTCAAAATCTTCCCACTTAGGTAAACCATAATCCGGTAAACACAAAGCCTTATTAATATCGTCAAGTTCAAATTTGTCGGAATTAAAGTTGTTCCCCAGCCAGGCTTTATAATGCTTGTATTCCGGATGTTTTGTATTTTTTAGCACGTTTAAAATATCCACATACCCCCAAACTCCTCCACAATCTTCCGGCGGACAATGTCTCTCTCCTCCCAGGCAAAAGGGATACATATGCTTATCGTCTGTTTCCAGAATATCTTCAAGCAAAACAGTATGCATCCAACTGTCTCCGTAATCATATTCATAATCGATCACATTTTGCTTATCTTTAAGCAGATCACTAATTGTAACTCCGGCGTAATCTATATTCATAGCTTCATCCCAAAACTCCTCATCTCCCTCCGTTCTGGGGGAATAAAAGACATCATTTTTAATAAATTGATGCAAGTGGCTGTTGGTCCAGCCCATAACCACCTGGAGCACCTTGTGCAAATCGGCCAGTTCCATCTCGGCAGGCACTTGGATGCGCCTCCAAACTGCAGGTTTAAGATCCTGGAGTTCGATGTAAAGTTGATAGATTGATTTCATAATAAGTTATATCCTTTTTTTCACTAACAATACGTTGATGATGAGTAATTTTTAAAAAATTATATCAGCGATTCTATCTTTTTAAACAAATCATCTGAGAATAATCTAACAAGTGTTTCTCTATCTTTTTCTGAGGGATAATAGCCGTATGGGTATTTCTTATCGAGAAGGGATACTTCGTAGTACTCTTCTTTAAATTGAATATTCAGTTTTATATTTATTTCCAATAGCTTGTCTGATTGTATTTCTTTGGGATTTATAAGATCCACATTGTACCACATGGATTGTGCGGCTTTTACAAATTCTTTCATTTGAGAATCTTGTCCGCTTCGATCAACATAATTCAACTGTATACATTCATTCCTTCGGATATCCGGATATTTTGAAATCAAATTATACTGGGTTCTTCCAGTGAATAAAACCGATGCCTCTTTTGTTTTTTCATTCAAGGCTTTTTCTAAAGGGAAATAAAAATATTCCAGCACATTCCATATTTCTTCTGTATTCCGTTTGGGTTTTAATTGTTTTTCTTTCATCTGTTTTTCTATCAAACGGATACGTTTGGCGAAATCACTCGTTTCTTCAATGCTTTCTCCTCGCCCGGCACGAATCGCCAAATCAAAAGCATGCTCTACCAACTCGCTCAGGTAATCGGTAAACGGTTGTAAATCTTCGGCCTTTGCCTTGGCTCCTTCGGAAGGAGTCAATCCAACTTCCATATCACATTGGTGCAACAATTGTAAATATCGGGTTTTATCATCAATCGGTACGACAATCATCGGATAGCCATGTCTGTGCAAAATAAAGTTAACCATCAACCTGGCCACACGTCCGTTACCATCCTCAAAAGGATGTATGCGAATATACCGATAATGAAATAAGCTTGCCAATTCGACAGGGTTTAGCTCGCCTTGCTTTTCTTGCATATTATACCATTCCACCAACTCTTTCATCAGAGCCGGAGTTTCTTCCGGAGAGGCGTAATGGAACTCCTCACCAGTAGTTGTTATAACTGAGTTTGGCCGGGTTTTATAAACACCGACATGAATTTCAAAACAAAACTTACCATCTTGGCTTAATTTTCGATAATCTTCTACCTGAATAATCTGATTAAGTGTTCGGATAAAGTATTCCGTAAGAGGACGTTCCCGATCTTCGGCTTCTACTTTCATTAACCGGAGTCCGACATTATGTGCTTTCATCTCTTGATAATCACGCATAGAGGCAGATCCCTCCGTTTGGTCAAAAATGAGTAGAAGTCTGGTCTGTCCGTATGTCAGCGTATTTCCTTCCAATCGGTTGGAATTATAGTTGAAATCAAGCATAAACTTTTGATCAAGCCGCCTTTGGTCTTCATCCTTTAATGGCTGAAGCTGCTTCCATATTTCAAAAAAACGCTCAATATTTAAATTTTCTTTCATCGTTGTTAGTAATGATTTTTGAAGTAATGATTACATCTCCGTCATAATCATGCCCGAATTCAAGGCCACTAAATTACACAAAAATTCCAAATTTAATCCAGCAGAGTCTGTTACTAAAAGGATTACTCTGCAAAAAACACTTTTTTCAAAATTGCTTCAAAGGGTCACACAACCACAAAGGGCTCCGAAATCAATTCGGAACCCTTTTGAAAGCTAAAAACAGAAAATGATTATTTGAACCAGTTCCAGGCGGAAATATCCAATTGGCCGGTTTGGTAGGGACCTTCGAGTGTGGCGGTATTGCCTTCTATTATAACATTGCTCAGGGGGCCTTCGTCCTTCATGTCAACCAAAGTGCTATAACCTTCCAGGTAAACATTGGTCATAGTAGCTCCAGATTGTTTTTTAAACTGAAGGGCGGTGCCGCCTTGAGTAGAAACCGCTGTCAGATTATTGATCTGAGGATTGTTGTTGACCCCGTCGGCTTCCACTACAGTCGAGAAATTGCTGATGCTATGTTTCACATAGGCGTTGGTCACTGTGCCGTCCCAGCCTTCGGTCCAGTCTATGGCATCGTCTTCGTTGTTTTCGAGGTAAAGGTTACTTACCGATACCGAACCGCCGAAGAATTCTACGCCATCGTCGGCTCCGTTAATGATCGCCACATTATTGATGGTCGTTCCTGAGCCAACAGCATAAAGAGTCAGTCCGTTGTATTCCGAGTCCGGGTTAATGGCTGCGCCGGAACCTTTAATAACCAGGTAACTGATACTACCTGAATTATCTGCAGCATTCGATCCGCCGTACTGAAAGTTGCCCACTTCGGCTGTTGCCGGAGCACCTTCGGTGGTGACTGCGCGTCCACAAATGGTTAAACCTCCCCAATCTCCAGGATTACTTGAGGGCGATTGCATCACAACAGGCTGACTTGCTGTTCCTTCGACATAGATTTTGGAACCCGTCATTACAGCAATATAGGTT
>JAQVQN010000313.1 GCA_028701555.1 Kiritimatiellia bacterium
TATTTTACATAATTATCTATTCGATATGGATAATATATACCTATAATTTGACTTAATTGGTCTCCGATATTAACGGATTTGTCCATCCATTTCTCACCAGTTAATAGCTCTTTAGGTACTAGCCTATATTCCAGTTTATTGAATGTATCGGTTATACAGTTTTCATACGCTTCATCAGACATATACGAAACGTCAATTTTAAACCCGTTAAAAATAATGGTTAACAACCAAGTAATGAACTCATCATCGTCTACCAGTTTGAGTATTTCTCTCTTTGCAATCTCGTGAATGATATTGTCGTAGAATTTTGAGAAGTCTCCAAATAAGATATAACCTTCATTGCCGTATAGTTTGTAGTATTTATGAAGATGAACTTCAAACCTATTTCTCTGATGTGAAATACCTCGGCCTTTTACAGAGGCCCCGTTATCATAAATAATATGTTTTTTTACTTCCGGGGATAAAATCTCATCGCATAAAACATGACGAATTATACGATCTTTAATTTGGATACTTGTAATGGGTCTTACTCGGCCTCTTTCAGAAAGTAAAAACTCGTCTACTGGGCCGTTTTGCAACGTTCTGTAAACGAGGTCTTCTTGAATGGAGAAAATATACTTCAGAAAGTTCATAGCGAACTTTTGAGATGGTTCCTTCCATTTACTATTCTTTATAGAGGCCTTGTAAGCCCTATACAAGTTGTTGGCGTCGCAGACAATCTCCTCATAATTCATAGAATATTCACCGTGATAGCAATACTTACCGTAGTAAATTGCGTCCAGCTTTTTTATTTATCCTTGATGGAAAGGATAACATCTCCTTCTCTGTTGGTTAGGCAGAGAATCCGGACGAACCCCATTAGAGTTCGAAGCGTTGTTGTTGTTCGCATTACCATTGTTGTTCACATTAGCGAAATTAGACGAAGAAACGACGCAAAATTAGATGTTACCCTGTAGATATGATTTGATTTTGTTGTCGTACTGACGCCACTTTTTTATCAAACTGATTTCTCGGTTGATAGCTGCTACATATCTTCCATAGATATTTATATCCACTTCAAATATCTCCACGACTCGCTGTAATTCCTTAATAAGTTGCTCGCAATTTACAATAGCATTATTTTGATAATCCCTTCTCTTTTGATACTCATGCATAGAGGTTGGATACATAGAATTAGCTGCTCGAATATTATTTGTCAATAGCGAAGCCAATTGATCGATTCGGGTTTTAAAATTCTGCATTAAGTATCGATACTTTGCAAAATCTTCTTTGTCATCTTTACCATAGGCATAGCGCATACGAACAAAATGATTTACATCCTTAACTCCAAATCCTCTCTGCATCAAATCAATAAGCATGTCATGTAATTCGAGTGAATATGTTATAGCTTCAAACCTGGACTCCCTGCGATTGCTTACCAAAACACTCATTAGTACGTAGTTCCGGTGATTTCTTCGAACTCAACTATTGTAATCCAACCTTTTTCCACAGCATTGCGAACGCGACCTTCATCCCATACGCCAAGTACAAAATAACGCTTTACCTTATTGTAATTACTGCTATATTCCATGGTGATCCTCCTTTACAGTTCTATTTCGGCCATCATGGCCACATATTCAATATCGGATTGTATTTTAATCAAAGCCAGTTCAGAATCCGAAATCTCTCGAAGAACAAACCAGTATTTTCTGGGTTCCTGTTCAGTCAATTGAACAAGCTCCATGTGGTTATGTGTTTCACTGTTAATACCATCGCTAATGATAACCGGAGAGCAGTTTCCATTGAAAATATCAGTATTAATAGCTGTATTGGAGACAAAGTTATCGCCGTTAAGTTTAAGGTTATCGAGAACCGTTCCGTCGGCAAGAGTAATTGTATAAGTTTTATTCATCTTGTTTAATCCTCCTTATAAAATATCAACGGGGCACAAGGCCCCTAGATTTAGTTAACCAATAGCGAAAGCCGGACGAACCCCAAGATAGTACGAAGCGTAGGTGGCGTCCGCAATACCACCGTTGCTCACATCAGCGAAAAAAGACGAAGAAACGACGTCTCTTAGCCAGATACTTACTCGATTGTTAATTGCTCTAGGGTTGAGTCTGAACAAAGAAAGCTGTTGTTTATCAATAGTGGTTCTGGTAACCATCTTAACTCCATCACTAGCAGGAGTACGGATATAAGATCCATAAACCATAACCTCATTCATTAACTCAACTGTAGAATCGAACCAAGCACCAGCAGAAGGATGACCATCTGTAACTGCATTCACAAGATACTCTCTGTGAGTGAGAAGCATATCACCGAATGCCGTAGAAATTGTTGTCTTAGCGTCATTGAGGTTCTCTGTATACATGAGAGAACCGACATAACCGCCTTCGGTTGTGTTTGTCTCATTCATAGTTGCATTATAAAGACTTGTACTGGGGACAATTACCAGATGATGATTCGTAAATGCAGTATCGCCACAGTTATACCAGTAATCCATATCAGCAATTACCCAGTTTACTCCACCAATAACCCAGTAATCTCCGATGAACAGATCATCAAATGTTCCAGCTTGAATAGCTGATTTTTGAGCGGCAGTAATAGTGGTTCCAAGATTTTTTCCTCTATAAACATTTCGACGATTGATTGCGGATACCAGACCTGCAAACTCAACCGCAGCATTAGCCACCAGAATCTTTTTAGTACCGTTGCTCCCATCTTTAATAAGAATATCCCCACTGTCAAAACGTGAAGATTCAGTATATTCCGTAAGTTTAGCCATTTTGATTTTTCCTCCTTTTCAATAAACGATTTAATTAGTTCCATAAGCGGATACCTCCTTGTTTGTTATACAGGATAACCGTTCTCGTCCAATCCGAGAGCGTCGAGATCGGCTTTCACCGCTTCCTTAAATTTATTGGGGATCTGTTCAAAAGTCCTTCTACTGTTAATAATCAGCGCAACATATAACGCTACCATGTTATTACCTCCTATAATTATTTTAGCTAGAATATAAAACATGGCTACTCCTCCATGGCGATCGGGTCACCGTTGGTATCGTAGCCGAGTTCAAAGAGTTTGGTTTCAACTTCGTTCTTAAAATTGTCAGGTACTCGGTCGAAAGTTCTTCTCTTGGTTATGATTAACTTACAATAGATTTCTACCATGTTATTACCTCCTACATTATAAATGCGATAGCATCGTATAAATCGGCAATCGCCTCCATTATAATCAACTGGTTGTTATCTCCGTTTTCTTGACCAGCAACCAAATGTGAAATATTACCGGAATCGTTCATACCGTTGATGGCATTTTTAGACATTACGAAATTGACATAGGAATTGAATTCTTCTTGTGTAAGTACGGCCTCTTGGTACGTCCAATAAGGAGTTTTATTACCTTGTTCGTCAACACGAAACGTCTCAACATAATCTTTTCTAATGTATACGGTATTTTTACACATTTCGATTGATTGGGGTTTAATTATACTTTCAGCATACTTGTATTTTGGCTCCATTATTTCGTCCTCCTTTCCCAATGTAGAGTTTTGCAAGCTTCAAATATGAATGATAATCATCAGTTTTATCGTATTTTGAAATCTTCCTTTTCATTTTCTGGAAGTTAACATATGGTTTTATCCAAAATAGATACAT
>JAQVQN010000314.1 GCA_028701555.1 Kiritimatiellia bacterium
ACTCGCAGGTTTGGAACAATTTAGAGAACACTTAGGCGGAAGGCTTTGCGTGACGCTGCCCGCGCCGCTCGGCTCAAAACGCGAGGTGCATACCATTAACCTCGCTCTAATGAAAAAAACCCTTTCCCTATTGAAACTGGAGACGGAATCATGCGCTGTATAATTTCAGCCTGCGCCGCACTGCTGCTGGCCGCACCGGCATACGCCTAAGCAAGCCTTAGTCCCGCAACAATTTGGAGTTGAGCGTTTCATGTTGCTTTCCGAAAAAAATATTCTTTGGTGGGGACGATCTGACCCCGCATATTCACGCAACGCTGTTTTACGTCGGCACCTGTCAAAGCTAGGCTGGCGCATCACAGATTTCAACCCTGCCTTTTCCGGCTCAGCCGACCTTGAGGCATGCCTACGGCGTATCGCCAAACCTGACCTGGTCTGGGTGCCGTGCTTCAGACAACGCGACATGGCTGCCGCGCGTCGCTGGTGTGACCGTCAGCACGTACCATTGCTTTTCGACCCACTCATCAGCGCCTATGACAAACAGGTCTGGGAACGCTTTAAACTGCCGGAGGGCAGCCGCAAAGCCAACCGTTTGCTGAAGTGGGAGCGAGAGCTATTCAGCATGGCTGACATTTTGCTGGCGGACACCTCCTGCCACGCCGCGTTTTTCACAGAACAACTCGGCTCGACACCGGAAAAAACGCGCGTCGTGTACGTCGGAGCGGACGAAGACTTCTTCCGTCCTGCGCCCGCGCTTGCCCCTAATACGCCTGCCGAGGTGCTTTTTTACGGCAGCTTCATTCCACTGCACGGCACTCAAACCATCATCGAGGCCGCCCGCCTTTATCAGGGCCCGCCCGTGC
This sequence comes from Kiritimatiellia bacterium, assembly GCA_028701555.1. GTDB lineage: Bacteria > Verrucomicrobiota > Kiritimatiellia > RFP12 > UBA1067 > JAQVQN01. Next base: position 861 of record JAQVQN010000314.1, read on the forward strand.
GCTGGTGCCTGCTAGGTGACGGTCCGGCAAAAATCAACTGCCAGAAAGACGCTGCGGGACTAGATAACGTCGTCTTTGAAGATCGCATCCCGTATGCAGAATTGCCTGCTCGTATACACCGAGCAGAGATCCTGCTGGGGGTTTTCGGCACAACCATGAAGGCCGGCCGTGTCATCCCCAACAAGGTTTTTCAAGCTCTAGCTTCCGGCCGTCCCGTGATAACCCGTATGTCGGAAGCGTATCCCATGGAACTTGCCGACTCTGAAGCCATGACCTTTGTGCCGCCTGGCGACGCCCACACCTTGGCAAGTGCTGTGGCGTCGGCATGCGCCGCTGATCAGCAAATGATCTCCGCGCGAAATCGTGCGGCGCGAGAGATATACGATCTTTATTTTTCCGAGCAGATCGTGCTAAGGCAGATCGAGTCGGCATTAGCTGGGCTTTAGATTTGCTCTGGGAGCCGCCTGCCCTGACAACAGCTATAATGCGGAGGAAAGGAAGGTGTCCGCCTCTCCACGCCACACTGCCAGCCTTTGCCCCACATCAGCCCAATCAACCGGAGTCTCGGCCAGCCGCTGTATCTGATCTGGATCGAACTGTGTCAAGATCCGGTTCTGAAGACCGAGCCGATTCGTTACTGAAAAGATACGGTCATTCATGCCAGCGTATTTTCCAATCAGAGGCACAGCCATAAACGGTCTTTGGAAAATAATGCTGAAAAGTATCCCGTGATAGGAATTCGACAACACAAACGAAGCCCTGCGAATCTCGTCCAGCCATTCAGACGGCGAGAGGCAAGAAAAATTCATTTCCCGAAACGGCCGATTTGAGAAAGGCTTTACAGTCCTCCATCCGTAAGTTTCGCACAACACTTCACGAACCTTGCCGAGCGGCACACATGGGCTCCACCGATATTCGCACATAAAGAGCGTTTTTGCGGAAGTGCGCTGTTTTGCCTCATCGGCGATCCGACCCCAGTAGCCCGCGTCATGAAGTAAGGTCGGATCTGGCACCCACGCCGCCGACAGCCCCATCTTCGAGACGATTTCCACCCCGCTCTTTTCCCTCACGCTTACGGCGTCGAAGCGTTTAAGCAAGCCGGCGATCGCCGGCTTCAACCGGTCATCCACGGTTTCAGATCCCCAGCTAGCCGCATATGAGACACGCTTCGCTTCCGGTGTTCCGAAATCCAAGAAAAACAGACGACGTTTCAAATCATCCGCGCAGTTACCCGGATTCCAGATCTGGTCGCTGCCACATACGTAGGCATCAAAACCAGGACACTCTGACAGGAAGGCACTCAAGTTGAAGCAAGGGAATTCGCCCATGCGGAAATGGGTATGCCGAAATGCGGCGAACTGACGCGCCTTAACCGCTTCGAGCACCCCCTTGGCGGGTCGCTCTAGAAATTTAAGGAAACTGTTACGTTTACGATTGTACTGAACATGCAACAGAACCGCATCATGACCCGCTTGGCAAAGATAATCTTGGATGGCTGCCGCCTGCAGCACACCCCCATAGTTGTTCACGTCAATAAGCGTGATAATTCCTATTCTCATATACCCTTTTCAAGTCTGTCTTTTACAGAAGTTATCGTCACCAAACCGCCCATTCTCCGTTGCCAGGGTGTTGCCAGCCGTTACTCCCTGTATGCAGTCATATTTTCACCATTGTTCTGCTGCTTTGCAACACTTTTTGCGGCCTGACGCTTTTACGAGAGTTCCTTGAAATGAACCTCGGCGGGCAGTCTTCCGCTCAGCGCCGCCAAGGCGCAGACTCGGCCGGCCGCCTCTCCCAAAGCCACGGCATTGCCGGTGACACGGTAGCTGGAATGCGCTATGAAATCGCCGCTGATGCAGCGTCCGGCAAACATAATTCCGGACACATCCCGGGCGATGAGCGCCCGCAGCGGGATATCGTAGGGTTTTGCGCGCCAAGCCACTTTTTTATCAATCGCTTTGTTCTTGTTCTGATCCAGAGCATGCACATCAACCTCGAACGTCGCGCGGCAGACGGCATCCTCAAACCGGGCTCCCTGCCTGAGATCCTCTGCTGTCACTGTATACAGACCGTGAAGACGGCGTCCCTCGCGAACGCCGATCTGCTCGGCCGTGGACACCAGCCGAATGTTTCGCCAAACCCCGCCCGTGCCGCGCAATCCGTCGACCAGCGTGTGCAGTTCCCGACGTGCCCGCAGGGTGGCCTGAGTCATGTCTCTGACATTGAACCCGCAGGCCCCATACTCATGGTTGGCCATCAGCATAAACAGATCGTCCCTCACGCGGAACATGGATGGTTTCGCGTAACTCGGCGAATGACCGCCCGCCTCCATCGCTTTGCGCAGCGCGTTTTTCGGCGCGGCCCATCCCTGGCTGTTTTCCGCATCCCGGTAAAAAGCTCTGACCTCCCCGGCCTGAATGCCCGTGATCAGCGCGATGAGACTCATGGGCTGAGCCGATCCCGTGCCCGGCTCGCCATAGTCAAAGCCGCATCCCGCCAAGGCGCCCAGATCGCCGTCGCCGGTCGCATCGACAAACGCCTTGCCCGCAATTGCTTCGCGTCCGGACTTAGACTCCGTGATCACATGCGTGAGCCGATTGCCGTCTTTCACAGCCGCCGCGATCCGTGTGTGCAGTTGAAGGGTGACGCCCGCTTCCTGGCAGAGATTTTCAAGGACGAGTTTCATCACCTCCACATCATAGGTTTCGGTGGGCTTGCCGCCCGGCGCGTAGGTCCGCCCGCCGGCCGAATCCGTGCGCTTCACGA
>JAQVQN010000016.1 GCA_028701555.1 Kiritimatiellia bacterium
ATTCTCGATAAAATTCTAAACTCGAAGCGTACGGAAATCGCGCTTGCCCAAGCATCCGTCCCGCAACCGGAGATTGAAAGGCTGGCCGCAACACGCCGTGACAGCCCGCGTGGCTTTGCCGCCGCGCTCGACGCGCCGGGCGTATGCGTGATCGCGGAGATCAAACGCGCCTCGCCTTCGCGTGGAGATATCAGGCGTGATCTTAATCCGGCTGAAACCGCGTGGGCTTATGCCGCTGGAGGTGCCGCTGCGTTGTCGGTGTTGACCGACAAGCCGTTTTTCAAAGGATCGTCCGCAGACCTCAAGTGTGCGCGCGATGTGGTCGGACTGCCGGTATTGCGCAAGGATTTTATAATCGCGCCGTATCAAGTTTATGAGAGTTGCGCTATGGGTGCGGACGCGATACTGCTGATTGTGCGTATACTGGATGATGCGGCGCTGGAAGCTTTACACGGACTGGCGCTCGGGTTGGGGCTGGATGTGCTGACCGAGGTTCACGACGAGCAGGATGTTGAGCGCGCCAACCGTATCGGCGCGACACTGGTCGGCATCAATAACCGGAACCTTGCCGATTTCCAGACGGATGTCTATCGCGCAGGACGCATGGCCGCGTTATTGAACACGGGTGTGTCGACAGTGGCTTTAAGCGGCATTAGTTCGGCTGACGATATTCGCCGATCGCTTGCGGCCGGTGTCAGACGGTTTCTGGTTGGCGAGACGCTGGTGCGCGATGCGGATCCGGCGTCGCTTATAAGAGAATGGGTTTCTTTAATAGGCGCAGCATGATCGACGCGAACTTTAACCTGAAAATTTGCGGGATTACTGACGCGACAACCGCTATGTTCTGTGCGCAAGCGGGCGCTGGCGCGGTTGGCGCGGTTTTTTATAAAAAAAGCCCGCGGAATGTCAGCGTTACCCAAGCGCGGGATATTTTTAGTCGGTTGCCTGAAAACGTGGCGCGGGTAGGGGTTTGCGTGGATATGACTGCGCAGGAGATGATCCAGATAGCCCACGAGGTGAATTTAGACACGGTGCAGATGCACGGCTGTGAGTCTGTCAGCGATGTCGCGATGGTATTGCAGTCAGGTTTTCATGTTGTAAAAGTTCTGAAGACAGCGGGAAAAATGTTGGTTGAAGAGGCCAGCCGCATACCACAAGCGGCGGGCATTCTGGTAGAATGCGGCAAAGGGATATTGCCAGGTGGCAACGGAGCTGTCTGGGATTGGTCCGCCGCCGCCGGTTTGGCGGGGTTGCGAGCTTTTGCCGTGGCGGGCGGATTGGCACCCGGCAATATCAGGCGCGCTGCTTTGTGTTCGAAAGCAGACGCCTGGGATGTGAGTTCCGGCGTGGAAACCGAGCCCGGACTCAAAGACATGTCGGCTGTGACAGCGCTGATCGGTACTGTTAAACAGCTTGGGCCTTGCGACCGATTGTTTTGGCGAAAGAGTTTTGAACCATGAATGACAGAGTCAGGATTTTAACGGTATGACCTATCCGCATTTAGAAAACATCAACATCAAATCAGTCGCGCTGCTGGCCACGCCGCGTGAAATGCAGAGAGCGGTGCCGCAGACATCTGCCACGCTTAGCTCCGTGATTAAAGGGCGAGAAATGATCGAGCGGATCTTAGACCGTGAAGACCCGCGTCTATTGGCGATAGTGGGCCCGTGCTCGATACACAATCTGGAGGCAGCCGAGGAGTATGCCAAGCGACTTAAGCGTCTGGGCGAAGAAATTCAAGACGCGATCTGTGTGGTTATGCGCGTATATTTTGAGAAGCCGCGCTCGGTTCTGGGCTGGAAGGGGCTGATCAACGATCCCTTCATGAACGACACTTTTCATATTGAAGAGGGCATACGCATGGCGCGGCACTTTCTAGTGCGTGTCGCGGAACTGGGGCTGCCCGCTGCCACAGAGGTTCTGGACACCCTGATGCCGCAATATATCGGCGATCTGATATCTTGGTCGGTAATCGGCGCGCGCACGGCGGAGGCTCAGACACACCGTGAGATAGCCAGCGGCATATCCACGCCGGTTGGGTTTAAAAACGCCACGGACGGCACTTTCGTGGCCGCTATCAACGGCATGCGCACGGCGATGGGGCCGCATCATTTCTTGGGTGTTACAGAAGACGGGTTGCCTGCTATCTTCAGCACTACCGGCAACGCATATCCGCATATTGTGATACGCGGCGGAAAGAGTCCGAATTATGACGCACGCAGTATAGCGGCTTGCGAGAAAGAACTGGCGGCGGCCGGATTGCCGGTAAATATTGTCGTGGATTGCAGCCACGGAAATTCCAACAAAAACCCGGATTTGCAGAGTGCGGTCATGCGCGAGATCCTGGCTCAAATAGAGGCGGGCAACAGCTCGATTCGCGGGTTCATGCTGGAAAGTCATCTGGAATGGGGGGCGCAGCCGATGGCGAAGGACCCCAAGGATCTGCGTCCCGGCTGTTCAGTGACGGACGAATGCATAGACTGGTCCACCACGGAAACATTATTGCGAGAGGCTCACGAACGGCACAAGCAGGTTATGGATAAGCCCTCCGCAAAGTTTAACGCGCAACGTTCAACTTTCAACGCTCAAGTTACCGACAAGGACGAATGATTATGACTAACAAATTAATTGGGCAGTATCCTGATAAGAGCGGGCATTTCGGGTGCTACGGCGGCCGGTTTGTGGGTGAGACGCTGATGGCGGCGCTGGCGGATTTGGAGAACGCATGGAACGATGCCAGTAAGGATGTTGTTTTCGATAGGCAGTTCAGAGAAATGCTGGCCAATTACGCTGGACGCCCGACGCCCTTGGATTTTGCCGAAAGGTTGTCGGAGCATGTCGGCGGGGCACGGATATATCTTAAACGCGAAGATTGTGCGCATACCGGTGCTCACAAGATAAACAATGTGATTGGCCAGGGGTTGCTGGCGCGACGTATGGGTAAAATGAAGGTGATTGCGGAGACCGGTGCCGGGCAACACGGGGTGGCCACAGCCACGATCGCGGCCCGTTTCGGCATGTCCTGCAAAGTTTTCATGGGCGCGGAGGATGTGCGGCGGCAGGCGCCGAATGTTCTGCGTATGCGCCTGCTAGGAGCAGAGGTGGTGCCGGTTACGTGTGGCACCAGCACACTTAAGGACGCCATGAATGAAGCGCTCCGCTACTGGGTGGCGGAAGTCGAAGACACCTTTTATGTGATTGGCACGGTTTCCGGGCCGCATCCGTATCCTGTGATGGTGCGTGATTTCCAGCGCGTCATCGGAGACGAGGCGCGCCGTCAGGCGTTAGAGCAGATCGGTCGGGTGCCGGACTTGCTGGTGGCGTGTGTCGGCGGCGGCAGCAACGCCATGGGGCTTTTCTATCCGTTTCTCGATGACAGATGTGAAATGCTGGGCGCAGAGGCAGCGGGCGAGGGATTGGACACGCCGCGGCATGCGGCCTCGATCAGCGGCGGACAGCCCGGAGCACTGCATGGCGCGATGACCTATTTGCTGCAGAATGACGAAGGTCAGATACATGAGGCTTGGTCAATATCCGCAGGGCTTGATTATCCCGGAGTGGGACCAGAGCACGCTTTCCTGCACGATTTAGGGCGGGTGCGCTATGCTGGCATCACTGACCGCGAAGCTGTGGAAGCGTTTAAGCTGCTGTGCCGCTACGAAGGCATCATTCCTGCGCTGGAAAGCTCACATGCCTTGGCCGCAGCCATCAAAGAGGCGGCGGGCAGGCCCAAGGAGCAAGCGGTGGTTGTGTGCCTATCGGGGCGCGGGGATAAGGATTTGGATCACGTTACCGCCTATATGAAAGAAAACAAGTTGTGGCCGTGACGGCGTTGGGAAACCACGAATGAGCAGGAATGGACACGAAGGGGTTGTTTATGAACAGGATTGATGCTGCTTTCGCGAATTTGGCCGCTGCTGATCGCAAAGCATTGGTTGCATATTTGACGGCCGGCTATCCGGATTTCGACACTAGTCTTGAAATCCTTAAACAGGTCTGCGGCGCAGGTGCCGACATCTTGGAAATCGGGGTTCCATTTTCGGACCCGACTTGTGACGGCCCGATTATTCAGGCTTCCTCGGAGACCGCGTTGAAGTCGGGAATGTCGCTGTCAAAGAGCATTGAGCTGGCTGCCGCGTTGCGCCAGTCGGTTGAGACGCCGATCGTGATGTTTAGTTATTACAATCCTGTTTTTCGCTACGGTGTTAAACGTTTCGCCGAGGAGATCAGCCGTGCTGGAGTTGATGGCGTTCTGATTGTGGACTTGCCGCCGGAAGAGGCCGGCGATCTGGTCGAAGCGTTGGCCGGAAAAGAGATACATATCATAAGATTGGCGGCACCTACCACCAGACCTGAACGCATCAGGATGCTGGCAGGCGGGGCAGGCGGTTTTCTTTACCTCATCAGCCGGACCGGCGTGACCGGAACCGGCGGGCTTGACCCAGCGGCTATTGCCCTGCATGCTGCCGCTGTCAAAAAGGTGTGCCCGCATCCGGTCTGCATCGGCTTCGGCATCAGCAATAGCGATGACGCGCGTGCTTTAGCCCCTTTGGCCGATGGCATCATTGTGGGCTCGGCCTTAATGCGTGTTTTATCGAAGGCAGATGATTTTGCCGCTATACCTGCGCTAGCTGCCGCCAAAATCCGCGAACTTCGCGTCGGCATGGACGCCGCAGGCATGTGCGCTAAAAGTTGAATGAACGGACGGGACATGTTGCAGCTTCACATTGTATTGGTAAAGCCTGAGATACCCCATAATACAGGTGCGATCGGGCGTGTTTGCGTGGGGCTTGATTGCCACCTGCACTTGATCCGTCCGCTGGGTTTTCGCTTGACCAGTCAGCACCTGCGCCGCGCCGGTCTGGATTATTGGGAGCATCTGCGTGTGACGGATCATGACTCATGGGACGCATTCTTGAAGGCGGGTGCCCCGGCTAGAATGTTTTTTTTGAGCACGCGCGGCGAGAGGTCATTGTACGACTGCGAATTCCGTCAGGGAGACGCATTGGTTTTCGGTAACGAGAGCGGCGGATTGCCGGAACAGTTTTACAGTTTGTATCGCGACCGGCTTTTCAAGATCCCCATGCCGGGCGAACACGCGCGCAGCATCAATCTTGCCAATGCGGTTTCGATTGCCGCCTACGAGGCCTACCGCCAGATGGGCGGGGGAGCGGCTGTTTGAAAATCGCAGTCTTGCGGCCTGTGGCCGCTTCAGAAGAACAGCCGTATGCTGAGGTAGACTAGACCGGCGGCATACAGTCCGCTGACCAGATCATCTAGCAAGATGCCCCATGCCCCGTGCATATCCCGGTCGATCTGGCGTGCGGGTGGCACCTTGATTATGTCAAAAAAGCGGAAGAGCAGGAATCCGGCTATAACCACGAACCAGAGCGGTCCGGTTTTGACCAGCAGCGGTACTATCAGGTATCCGGCGACCTCATCGAGAACGAAGTGGCCGGGGTCGTCGTCGTTCCAACGGGCAAGAGCCCATGGCGTCAGCATGAAATGCGCTATGCAAACAGCCGTGAAAATCATTAACAGCAGAGTGTGCTGATGGGGTTCAGCGATACACTTAACCACTGCGACATGCGCGGCGACACCCAGCAGAGTTCCGAACGTTCCGGGAGCGATCGGCGCCAGACCCAGCCCCAAGGCTGTAGCGGCGAACAGGCAGAACTTATCCTTCAAAACGCGGTTGTTGTTAAATGTTTTCATTTTCGGTTACAACAAAAGAAACAATTTGCTCACAAATCAGGGCGTTGTCGTTTAATCTCGTCAACGATTCCAGAGACGCCGGCAAAGTGCCATCCGTCCAATTTCAAGCACCGGTTAGTTTTGAGACGTAGAACAACAATGCCTTTATCGTCCCACTTCGACCAGTCGATAGATGTCAAGTCAGTGTAAGCGACCGGGGTGCGCCCGATTCCGGTGCCGCTAAGCCCATGATCGTCGGCTACGTAGCGTTTACGGGCTTTGGCTGCGATTGACAAGAACGCGATCAAGCCCAAGCAAAGCGTGACAGCAGCTTGAACGAATTGTGTATTTAGTTCGCGTTGCGTATAAACAGGCGAGGTGAAGATTTTTTGCAAACGTTCTGTCTGTTCTGCGTATGAAGGTGCTGGGGAGCCTGAGGCAGCGCGCAACTCGCCGACCTTCTTAATCAGCTTGGACGGGGCCTTCTTGTCGGCAGCAGCGAAAGCAGACTGCAAAGAAGTGTTGTTGTCCTCATCACGCGAGAGCCACTCTTCCGCAGTCTTGTCGGACGCCAATAATGCGGATCTGACCGCATCCGTGCTGCTGTTGGCGCGCGGCCAGGCGACGATGCCGTCATACAAAGACCATAGGCAGATGCCAATCATAAGCAGGCCGACACCCACGATTCTCAGCGCGTATTCTCTGTTCAGTCTTGCTTCAGCCATGATTATCTCACCAGAAACCGTATTGGCCTGAAAGTATAACAAAAAATCCCAGAATAAGGTTAGTGATGAAATGCGCTGCCGCTGCCGCCCAGACGTCCTCAGTTTTGATCGCCAGCCAGCCGTAAGCCACGCCAGCTATAAGTCCGGCGAACCAGCGGTCATGCTCAAGCCCGAAAACAATCGCCACTGTCCAAAAGGCCTGGGCGTCAAATTTTCCGAGAGGGATCTCCCAGAAGCGGCCCCGGCGCAGCCACCTGTAGAAGAAGCCGCGAAAAAAAAACTCTTCGATGATTGCGATAACGCAAGCTGAACCAGCAAGTCTAATCAGCGTCATGGCCCATCCGGCCTCATTTGGCATATAGGCGCGCGCGATATGTCCGGGCGGCAAGGCTGGGTAGAACCCCGGGTTGAAGTAATCAGGCAATGATCCCGGCATCATGATCAGCCAGCGGTGATAAAACATCTGAAGGTCGGGGAAAGCTTTGCCGACTGCTGGTGTTTCCGGAACAATCCAGATAACGGCCACCAGCACTCCAACACATAATACCAGAGGCAGGCGCCTCAGATTAAACGCTGTGTAGAAACGCCACGGTTTAAGCCAAAGGAACAAAGCGGCACAGGCAAAAGTTTTTAAAGCATAGCTCCATGGGTATAGCCAGCGCGGGCATGCAGAAATCGCTTCAAGGGTTTGTAGCAGCAGGATGAAGACGATCCATACGGCAAAAGGGGCGACATGCCCCCAGAGCGCTATACGATCCGGATCAGATTTAAAGGGGAGGCGCATAAGCTTTTATAATCGACAATTAACGGACGGCGTCGCAGCCGTCCCTCCATTTTCGTATAAATTCAGTTCCTTAGGCGACGCCATTCGTCAAGCTGCTCTTGGGTAGGGGCGGAGACCACCTGAAACAGACGCCATGTCCCGAAAGTGCCAGCATAAAGCAGGCGGTCGGCACCGAGATCATAAATGTCGGGATATTTCCAGAAGACGCTTTCCGAACGCACGCGGTCTTCCGGATTTGGTATCAGCACATACAGGTCCTGGCCCTTATAGTCCATCCGTAGAGACCCGATATGCAAGTCAAGGTTAGGCACCATCAGCGAGCCTTCGTAACCGCGCAACAGGTCGAGGCCGGTATATCCCAGCGCAAAAACACGTCCGTAAGGGGTGCGGGCTTGGACGTATGTTTCAACTTCACCTATGACCTTAACGCGCACGTCATCGTCACCTGTTTGCTCGTCGCGTTTAAACCAAGTTCCGCTGAGCCATACGATAATTACAAGCGACAGGCACGAGCGGTAGAGGGGCTGCCGCAGTCTGGCGACGGTGACGATCATGACCGACAAAGCGCACGCATAAAGGGCCGTGTCGGCCCACGAAATGCCAAACCAAGCAAAAACTTTTGAGTACACGATAAGCATTAGCGCGAAAGAGAGCAATGTTGCTGAAGCAGCCACAACACCGGCACCGGGTTTTTCCGCGCGGCTGTCGAGTCTCCAAGTTAGAGCCAGCGCTGGCAGCATTACGGCAGCAGGCAATGCCAGAGAAGGCATGAAAAGGCGCGTTTCAGAAACCAAAAACCGGAGCGAACGCAGGAAGAATAACGCATCGCCCAAAATCAGGCGGTTCAAGAGCATCCAGACGCCGAGCATATAAACCAGAGGCAGCCAACCCAGCAACAGCCATGCCTGGAAACGGCGGCGTGTCTCGCGGTGGCCTGCGGCCGCGATCGGCAAGAGCACGGCCGATATGCAGGCAACCCCCAAAACACTGAACCCGCACAGTGCCAGGAAGGCGCAGGCGGCGGCTGACGAAACCACATCACGCAGGCGGCGGCAGGCAACCCAGTCCGACAAGGATGAGGCGCACAGCAGTAACAGCCCGACGGTCAGCGCCGTGTCGATTTGGAGCACTTCCTGATTTAGGGCTAAAACGGCCACGGCGGCGATTGCGATCTGCGCCATTATGATCCTGAAGAGGTAATGGCCGGCAGACTTGACGGACTCTCGTACTGACCAGAAAACAAAGAACCATGACAGCCAAAACGCCGCCGGGCCTGCCAGCGGCTCGGGAAGCAGCCAACTGAAAGGCAAGTAGAACAGGACAGGCAGGGGAGCGGCCCAGCACGAGCCGAACAGAGCCTGTCGTCCTTCGGTGGTGCCCGCTATCAGTTCCCGGCAGATGCCTGCCGCCTGCGCCGCCGGATCCAACTGGCCAAAGCGGTTCAAGGCGTAACCCAGTAATGCGGCAGCCAGCAGCGCCGGTGTGACGCCCCCGGTTAGCATACGTATAATACGATACTGATTACGGTTGTCTTCCATGCAAAACCTTATGCTTTACCGCTTAAACCGTGTTGAGTCTTCTCCCAAACAAAGGGATCTCTGAAAAATTGAATGAACGCCCGCCAACCGCTGTAGCTCATCATGACCCAGTAGACAGGTGTCAGAAGCGACCACCACATCAGGCTGTCCTTTTTACGTTTGCAGCAGCCCAGCAGATTGATGTAGACGAAAACAAAGTTTCCGAGGAAAAGACAGAAGGCGCCTGCGGCGAAGACCGGCCCCGGGAACAGCGCGGCAACACCTGCCGGACGGAAAATGAACCACACTAAAGCCATTGCCCAAAAGAACGGGTTGATCAAGACTGAGAAAGTCACGCCGCCGATCAGCATCTGGTAATGGAAAAAATTCACAACGCCTAGTTCCTTAAGCAGTTTCAACGGGCGGCGCATGTGTACAAACCAGGTTTGTATATATCCCTTCTGCCATCTTGTGCGCTGCCTGATCCAGAAGCGCAGGTCACAGCAAGCCTCTTCCCATGTAGTGGTTTCCAGCATGCGGGTACGGTATCCGGCGCGGCCTAAACGAACGCCAAGGTCGCAATCTTCAGTAACATTATAGGCGTCCCAGCCCATAAGTGCTTGCAGGATTCGGGTCTTAAAATGGTTTGAGGTGCCGCCAAGAGGTATGACTGCCCCGAGGGCTGCCAAGCCTGGCAACTGAAGGTCGAACCAGGCCGAGTACTCGGCTGTGAACCAGCGTGTTATGATATTGTGTCCGGAGTTGTAGTAGTTAAGGCGCGACTGGACGCACACAACATCGGGAGCTGAAACCTCGAAGGCCATCACCGCTTTTTTCAGTTGATCCTTTTCAGGCAAATCCTCAGCGTCATATATAACCAGGTATTCGCCTTTGGCAAGAGACAGCCCTATGTTACAGGCTTTAGGCTTAGTGCGCGGGAATGATTGCGGTATGACCGTCACGCGGAAGCTTGCGGGCATGGCCATGGCTTGGGCGGCATCCAGAGTCAAGGCATCATCTTCCTCCAGCAAAAACTGCACGTCCTTTTTATCATTAGGGTAGTCCAGTTCACTCAAGGCGTTAACCATCTGGCTCAAAGTTTCGGGTTCCTTGTACATAGGTACGAGAATAGAGAATACAGGCCATTCGCGCGGTTCCTGGTCGGCGATCTGCTGTTCGGAAAAAGACAGAATGGCCGAAGGTGAGATCGATGCGCGGATCACAGCAAACTTGTAAAGTGTGGATGTGGTGTAGAATAGTGTGCACAAGGCGATAAAAAGGCATGCGGTTTTCAGCGGTGCCAGCACGACTGCTAACAGGAGCGCTATGCAAAGCAACAAGACGGTTTTCTTTTGTGCGGCGGTTACCGGTTGCGAGGCACTCCAGTCAGGTCGTTTGTTTGCAAGTTCCAGCGGGTCGATGCTAGAGACGCTGGCGAGAGGTACGCTGCTGCCGTTGGGATGTTTCTCTTGTAGAATTGTTGGATTAGTCATTTTTGAAATTCTTTAAAACGATTCATCCATCGGTCATATTCTCCACGGGAATTTTTTGTCCGGAACTGTCCACCCGCACAAAAGTGATCTCGGTAGTGAAGATGACCTCTTTTTCAGCGGGATCATACAAATTGTGTGAAACCACTGCGGCATAAGTTACCGAGGTTTTGCCGACACGTTTTTTTAGGATCTCAAAACACAGTATTGTGCCGCCTCCGACACCTTTTTTAAACTCGACACGGTTCATGCCGATAGTGACAAATCGTGCAGACGGGTAGTCCAGGCTCACCGCCATCCAAGCGGTTTCGTCAATCCATTTAAGTAGATTGCCGCCGAAGAGCAGACCATATTGGTTCATGTGCTCCGGCATAACAAGCTTGTAAGAGACCATGCCGATTACTCCGCTATAACATTAATGCCGACAACGCGCCTTGCCGGCATTTGTCCTCCCCCTGGACTGTTACGGTCTGAAAGGCTATCCGATTCTGAGCATCTTGGGATTGCGGCAGGTTCCGCATTTATCCTAGAATTACGCGAACCACATCTGTGGCACTGTAGTCCACGCTGTTCCCGGAGCAGAACTGACCGACATTGACCACGTCATCCCCCAATGTCACAATGCCGGGTTCCCGCTCGCCGCTGGGCAGAATCTGCCCCAGTCCGATATTGGCAAAAAGTCCGTTGCAAATGCATTTGCGTCCAACAGTTTCTTCAAGCTTACCGCCTTTGGCCAGAAACGCGGCCACCGGTTCAGCGGGGCAACGGAACCCCACCGTTCCGTTCTCCTTGAGGTAAGCCTCGCGCAGATATCCGATGTTGCAGACTTTGCAGCGTTTATCAAAGATGCCGTCCTCGGAAAGTGTGCCTTCGAGCTGCGCAACTTTAAAGGGAAAACCTGTGGGAGATGCTACCGGATCAGTCTTGACCCTGGCTTGTCCAGCCAAAGCCTTGCCAACAAGCGCACGCCGGAACTCCGGCGCCATGCCGGATTCCGCGCAAAGGGCGAATGCGGTGCCGACCTGTATACCGCTGGCGCCCTCGGCGAGTGCCTCGCGCAGTCCCTCTGGCGAACCGTAGGTGCCAGCCAGCCAGAAAGGCAGCCCGATCTTGCGCATGGCATCCAGTTTGACCACATCACGCGGGCCATAGATTGGCTGTCCGTCTTCGGTCAAACGCATTGGCCCGCGCGGCGGCGCGTTGTGGCCGCCAGCCTTTGGACCTTCGATGACAAAGCCATCAACAGATCCGCCGGAGCGACGCAACAGCATGGTGGCCAGCGAGTCGGACGAGATTATGGGCAGAAAAGTGGGCCGCGAGAGAACAGGGGGTGTGACGCCTTCCATGAAAACGGAAGGGTCGAAAACGCGCAGGCAATCGGCTTCCGGCGTCGCGCCGGTTACATGAATCGGATAAGTGGCGGCCTCGTGTCGCGACAACAGGTCAAGCGCGCGCGGGACCTCTACCGGTATGCCGGCTCCCATGATCACGACTGCAACGCCGGCAAGCATGGCACCGTACATGGACGGCAGGTGCGGCAACTGGATTTTCTCCAGATAGTTTATGCCGACTGGGTTTGAATGACCTTCGCGCGCCAAGAAAACCTCGACATAATTAGCCACTATATAAATTTCGTCGAGCCAGTGGTGGTTCCTGATAACGGCAGGCGTGGCCGTTTTGTATGGGGTCGCAGACGGTTTTCCGCCGGGTATGAAAAACATGTCTAGCACACGTTTTGCCATATGCGGGAAAGGAAAATGTTCCAAAGCTCTTCGGCAGTTGCCTTCTGGGTCGCCGTCCTGCAGGCGGCGCGCCAGCACTTGGTCGAGTCCTGTGCCGGAGACGACGCCTAACTGGCCGATGCACGAAACTGTCTGTGCCAAATGCCAGTGTGAGACACCGACGCCCATGCCGCCTTGGATAATTTTTGGGAGAGAAATGTGCATGCTTCAAAACCTGCTTCTGTCTGGACACCACCAGCCGTACACTTACGGCTCTAAAGTGCGCCAAGACAAACACTTACTTTAACATGATATTTAAAAATGTCTACCGTTTTCCCTGCGTTAAAAGCTGTTTGGGGCTATGATCAGGCACCGTGGCTGACCTTCAGGATAAAAAAATTACGCTTGCCTGAACGGATGACCGCGAGGCGGCCTTCGATAAGATCGGTCTGTCCGAACGAGCGCGCAGCATCGGCAACGCGCTCATTGTTGATATAAACGCCGCCTTGTTGCATCAACCTTCGCGCCTCGCCTTTGCTGGAGAGCATGCCTGCGGCAGATAAAACCTCGGACACAGGCTGGTTCATCACTTGTTCTATGGGCAGCGTGGCAGATGCGACGTTCGCGAAAATGTTTTCCAACTCGGAAGCCGCCAAACCTTCGAGGGAGCCGCCGAACAAAACTTGCGTGGCCTTTTTAGCGACAGCCAAGCCAGTTTCACCGTGCACCGTTCTGGTGAGCTCTTCGGCTAATGCCTGCTGCGCCTCGCGGCGTTCCGGAGCTTTGTTCAGGCTATCTTCCAGTTCGGCGATGCGTTCCAGGGTCAAGAAGGTGAAAATCTTTAAGTACCGGATCACGTCGGCATCGTGTGCGCGCAAGAAGAACTGGTAAAAATCGTAGTAGGAGGTCTTGCGCGCGTCGAGAAAGATCGCGTTGCCTTCGCTTTTGCCGAATTTCTTGCCGGTGCTGTCGCAAACCAGCGGAAAGGTCATGCCGTATACCTCGGCTCCGCACATGCGCCGGACGAGTTCTGTGCCGGCTGTGATGTTACCCCATTGGTCAGAGCCGCCGAGCTGAAGCACACACCCGTAAGTTTTGTAAAGATGCAGAAAATCGTACCCCTGCAGAATCTGGTAGCAGAACTCTGTGAAACTCATGCCGTCATCGGAGTCCATGCGTTTTTTTACACTGTCTTTGCCGAGCATCACCCCCATGCGGAAATAGCGTCCGACATCACGCAGCAGGTCTACGAAGGTGAAGTCCTTGAACCAGTCGTAATTGTTCACCATGATGGCCGGATTTTTTGAGGCCGGGTCGAAATCGATGAACCGCGATAAATTCTCCTTGATGCCTTCAAGGTTGCGCTCGACCTGCCCAGCGTCCAGCAGGTTACGCTCCTTGGACTTGCCTGAAGGGTCGCCGATAAGTCCGGTGGCGCCGCCGACCAGCGCAATGACCTTGTGCCCGGCGCGCTGCAGATGCGCCAGCGTCATGATTGTTACAAAATTGCCAGCCTGCAGGCTGTCGTTTGTGGGGTCGAAGCCCGCATATACGCATATAGTTTTGTCGAGCGCCTTTGCCAGTTCCGGACTTGTCATGTCCTCAAAAAGGTGGCGCGATTTGAATGTGTCAAGAATGTTCATTGTGGAACGTTATACCGGAAGAGCTCGGATGCGGGCATATCCCGCAAAAAAAAGTTTGAGTTTGTACGCATGTGGGTATATGGGCACGAATTGACGCACTCACATACTCACACACGCACAAACAGGGCTATTTCAACTTCTTGCTTTATTCGGATCCGGGACGCCATTCCTCGCTTTGCGCGAAGGCGTCATCGAACGCTGCAGCCAAGCCTACCAGGTTCTCGCCCGGTTTAAGGTCATCGCTGCTCAGGTCGCGGGTCAGTTCCGCGATCTGGTTCTCGTCCATGCTGACGGCCTTGATGCTAAGCCCGATGCGACGGTCGTCACGGTCTATCTTGACGATGCGCGCCTCAACGTCCTGGCCGACCTTGAGCGCGTCTTTGACCTTCTCCACATGCTGGTCACTGATCTGCGATATGTGGACAAGACCGTCAACGCCGTCTTCCAGTTCGACGAACGCGCCGAAGGAGGCGATCTTGGAGACTTTACCCTTGACGAGTTGTCCGATCGCGTACCGGCTGGTGATGGTGTTCCAGGGATCGTCGCTGGCCTGTTTGAGGCCCAGGCTGATACGCTGGTCGGAAGGATTCACCTCCAGTACCACCGCATCAACTTGCTGTCCCTTCTGTAGCACTTCGCTGGGATGGTTGATCTTGCGTGTCCAAGACATGTCGGAAACGTGGATCATGCCGTCGATGCCCTCTTCCAGTTCGATAAAGGCACCGTACGTGGTGAAGTTGCGTACTTTTCCGCTCACGCGGCTGCCGACCGGATAGCGGTCCTGTACGGTATCCCAAGGATTAGCCTCGGTCTGGCGGATGCCCAAAGCGATCTTCTGGTTGGCTGAATCAATGCTCAGCACCACCACGTCGACTTCGTCTCCGACGTAAAGTACGTCCGAGGCGCGCGCCACACGTTTTGTCCACGAGAATTCGGAAACATGAACCAGACCCTCAATGCCGGGCTGGATCTCAACGAAGGCT
>JAQVQN010000315.1 GCA_028701555.1 Kiritimatiellia bacterium
AGAAGCTGAGTATGAGGCGTTCGCCGGGCGCATCCGGGAGCAGGGCATCGTGCGTGAGAACGACGCGCTGAGGTAAGGCCGCTTGGTCAGATCTGTCGGATCAGTCCGATCTGTCGGATCCGTCAGATCCGTCGGATTTATTAAAGAAAAAAAAGGGGGGGCAACTATGCTGAGGAAACGTGGCACTGTGTTAGGGGCCGTGATGATTTTGGCGGCCGGTCTTTCGGCGTATGACGTGCCGGAGCACAAGCAAGAGACGGTGCTGTCCGACTGGCGGGGGCAGGAGCAGCCGTATCTGGCTTTCCCGGCGCTGCTCGATCTGGGCGACGATATTTTGGTTTCATACAAGCGCGGCAAGGCGCACGCCGCCGATCCCGGCGCTTTTCTGGAGATGCTGCGCCTGGACGGATCGAGCGGTGCGGTCAAGGAGTGCAAGAATATCGCCGCGCTGGACGGCCAGATCATGCAGATGGGCGAGTGGGCGCGTTTCGCGAATGGCGACATCGCCAATTACATTGACGCGCAGAAAAAGGGACAGCCCAGCCGGATCGGGCTGCGTGTGGTGCGCTCAAGCGACAACGGAAAGACCTTCGGCCCGGTCGAGCGCGTGGGGGTGATTGACGGCGTGGAATACGGATATGCTTTTGAGGCGATCACGCGCGGCCAGACAACATGGATGCTGGTGATGACCTTCACCAACCTGACCGGCGGCGTCTACAGCAAGACCCTGCAGCGTCCGGTGGCGGGTTCGGTGGATGTCGTGCGCACGGAGGATAACGGCCGGAGCTGGAAGTTCGTGCGCAGCATCACGAGCGAGCTGGGTGGCGCGTCGATCAATGAAAGCTCATTCTCTTTTTACAAGGACGGTTTCATTCTGGCGGCGCGCGGGTATGACAACTGCCAGTGGCTGGTTCGTTTGGACGCAGATTGGAAACTGGTTAAAAAGGTCAACCTGACAGCGGAGAATGATTTCATCAAAAGCCATGTGGGCCGTCCGCGGGTGTTCGAGCGCGGCGGGCGCTGGTATCTGCTGGGGCGCAACTCGATTGAAAAGGGCCCGATGCGGCTGAGTTTGTTCCGCTTTGATCCTGAAACTTTCGTGATCAAGCGGCATGTGATGCTGGACAATGCCGAAGGCGCGAAGGTCACAGACGGCTATTACGCCATGCCTTATTGGCGCGAGAGCAACGGCAAGACCATGTTCAACGTGGTCAACTACAAGGCCGCGAGCGGGGCGCCTGTGATCCACCGGCTTGAGTTCGACTGGGAGGAAGTGCGTTGAGCCTCTTCCTGAAAAGTGTTGGATTTTCCGCGCTGTTCGCGGCGGTCTGCTGTCAGGCTTCGGTCAGAATTGAATGGCAGGCGGATGGGCTGCCGCAAGCGGTGGCGGCGCGGCCTGTCGAGGTGATCCCGTCGGAACTGCCGCCAGGGATACGCAAGCCGTTGGTGTGTCGCCAGAACACCGATAAGCTCAAGCAGGCGTACTTCGTGTTCGAGGGCGACAACGGCGGCAGTGACGGTAATGCTGCCGGATATGAGATCGAGGTTGCGCCAGGTGGCGTGGCAGGCGCGTGGCGGGCTCTGCCGCCGCCGGTCGCCAAGTCTGGCGGGCGGACCTACCACATTATCGGCGGCTCGGTGCTGCCGATGGGGCACCAGCACCTGCTGCTGACCGCGCGGGACTCTGACAGCGGCGCGCTGAAGGTCGTCGCGTACCACACCGTTACCGCGGGCTGGTTCGAGCTGGGCGAAGTGCCCGGTGCGCCTGCGGGCGAGCTGACGCTGTTGCCGGACGGCACGGACGGCTTTCTAGTATGCGTTGCACAGGAGGGCGGACTTACCGCCTATAGCCGCGCCAGAATGTTGCGGGCAGAGAAATTTCCGCTGCTGAATTACGTTGTCGTGGCGTTCTACTTCGCCTGTCTGCTGGGGGCGGCGGCTGTCATGATGATCAGGAACCGCCGCCAGACCGCGAACGAATATTTTAAGGGTGACGGCAAGCTGCCGTGGTGGGCGGTGGGAGTCAGCATTTACGCGGCGATGTTCAGCGCGATCTCGATGATCGCAGGGCCGGGCATCAGCTACCTGCTCAACTGGTCCTACTTCACGATCGTGATCAGCAAACTATTGATCGTGCCGATCATCGCCTGTTTTTATCTGCCCTTCTTCCGACGTTTGAACGTTACCAGCGCATACGAATATCTGGAGGCGCGTTTCAATCTGGCGTGCCGGGTTTTCGCCAGCGCGGCATTCGCCGGCTTCATGATCTTCCGTGCCGCGCTGGTGGTTTTCCTGCCAGCGCTGGCGGTCTCGGCGATCGCCGATGTCCCGCTGGACGCAACGATTATCGGCCTGATGGTGATAGCGGCGGTTTACTGTGTGGCGGGAGGCATCAAGGGGATCGTCTGGGGCGATTTTTATCAAGGGCTGATCCTGATCGTTGCTATTGCCGTGACCGTGGTTGTGCTGATCAGCGGCACAGACGGCGGGTGGGCGGGGTTCATGTCGATCGCGAAGGAAAACAACAAGTTCGACACTTTCAACTTCACATGGGACCTGACCATGCCGGTTTTCTGGGTGATGATCATCGGCGGCTTCGTCTCGAATCTGAATTCCTACACCAGCGACCAGTGCGTACTGCAGCGCTTCATGACCACTAAAGACGAGAAGTCTGCGGTCCGCAGCATTCTGTTCTGCATTGTGGTCACGTTCATCTCCGGTCCGCTGCTGTATGCGATCGGCACCGGGCTCTTCACCTATTTCAGCAGCCATCCCGAGCGGCTGGACGTGACGCTTGCCAAGAACGACGCGGTTTTCCCGGTATTTATCGCCACGGGACTGCCGCCGGGGGTGGGAGGTTTGCTGCTGGCCTCGATCTTCGCGGCTACGCTGACCACGCTGGCTGCAAATCTGAACGCGACGGCCACGGCGTTGACCACGGATTTCTATCTGCGCTTCAAACGGGAAAAGGGCAGTGACGCGCAGGCCGTGAGCTGCGGCAAGGCATTGACCATGGCCAGCGGCGCAGTCACCCTGATATTGGCTTTATTTTTCGCGCACGCCGAAATCCATTCCATGCAGGAGACCTTTTACAAGTTTCTGGGAGTACTGACCTCAGGCATCACCGGACTTTTCCTGCTGGGCATGTTCGCGCCGCGGGTCGGCGGCAAGGCCGCGATTATCGGACTAACGGTCAACTATGTGATCTGCTTCACATTGGCTTTCGCGCCGCTGCCGTGGAAGCCGCACCTCATGCTGTACGGCGTGGCCGGACTGATATCCTGTCTGGTGACCGCGCCGTTGGCCAGTCTGATCTGGCCCAACCGCAAGCCGGTGGCGGGTCTGGTATGGGGCGGCTTCAAGGTGCGGTAGAACCAAAAATAAAGGGAGTCAGTATGATCAGTAGTTCTGTCATTAAATGCTTTTGTCTGGTTTTGTTCATAACGCTGGCTGGCGCGGGCGAGCTTATGGCGCAGCGGGTTGAGATGGAGATGTTCACCCTGCGGGCGGCTGAGGGCAGCAACACGGCTATGAAGCCGGGCGACGATTTCGAGGTCGGGATCAAGGTCAAGAACCGGGATGTGGGCACGTTGACCTATGTGCTGCGCACGGC
>JAQVQN010000316.1 GCA_028701555.1 Kiritimatiellia bacterium
GCAACAGGGTCTAGAATGAAGATCGTACGGGGACAAAAACCCGTTAAACTTCGCGAGGGTGACGAAACATGGTATGAATACGAAGGGGAGAACCCTAACATGGTCACTCTGAGTTTCTCGTCCCGCACCGGAATATTCAAAGGCAAGTACACGCTGTATTACGACTATTACGATGCGAACGGACGCTTTCAACACAAGACCCTGAAAGTGCCATATGCCGGTGTGATGCTGACGGATCCCTGGACTGGCGTATTGCAGCAGGGATACGGGCACACCCTTTTCCCGTCCAATGACCCGGAGCTGAAGGCGTACAAAATCAAGCCTTCGTTCCCGGTCAACCTCTGGGCGCCGTAGTCGCCAGGCCGGCGATGGTAGGGCGGTTTCCCCGAAACCGCCGCGGACGCCTCGGGGAGGCGTCCCTACCGTGACAGGCGACCTGCGACAGGCGACCGACGTTTGGAGGGGCAAGCGTCTGCTTGCCCGTTGCGTTCGATTCTTGAAGCAGTTGCGGTCATATTGTATACTTGCGCCGTTTTTTAACTAGCTTCAGGTTTTTTAACCATGGAATATCTGCTTTTAATCGTCAGCGCTGTGCTGGTAAACAATTTCGTCTTGAGCCGTTTTCTGGGCATCTGCCCGTTTCTGGGGGTCTCGAAAAAGATCAGCACCGCGCTGGGCATGTCCGGCGCAGTGATGTTCGTGATGACCATGGCCTCGGCGGTGACCTGGTGTCTGCAGAAGTTCCTGCTGGCACCCTTCGGCCTGGACAAGTTCCTGCAAACGTTGACCTTCATTCTGGTGATAGCCGCCCTGGTGCAGCTCATCGACATCGTGATGAAGCGCTTCGCCCCGCCGCTGCACGCCGCGCTCGGCATCTTCCTGCCGCTGATCACCACCAACTGCGCGGTTCTGGGCGCGGCGGTCCTGAACATGAAAGAGGGGTTCGGCTTTTTCAAATCAGTGTTGTTCGGTTTCTCTGCGGCGCTGGGCTTCGCGCTGGCTCTGCTGATCTTCACCGGCCTGCGCGAGAAGATCGAACGCGCCGACCCGCCGCGCTGTTTCCGCGGAGTGGCAATTTCGCTGGTGACCGCCGGACTGCTGAGCCTGGCCTTCATGGGGTTCAGCGGGCTGGTTAAGTAGGATGAAACATGGAACCTATCATCACATCAACTCTCTGCGTCGGAGGCATTGGACTGGCCAGCGCCGCGGCGCTGGCCGTGGCCGAGAAATATCTGAGCGTCAAGGAAGACCCGCGCATCAACAAGGTCACCGAGATGCTGCCGGGGGCCAACTGCGGCGGTTGCGGTTACGCGGGCTGCGCTGACTATGCCCGCAAGATAGTCAACGACAATGTCGACCTGACACTTTGCGCCCCGGGCGGCTCTGAATGCGCGGCCGCCATTGCCGCTTTCTTGGGACGCGCCGCCGGCGCGGTCGAGAAGCGCGTGGCGATCGTGCTGTGCTGCGGCGACGATACCGAGGCCGTGCGCCGCGCTGCCTACAACGGCATCACCGACTGCGCTGCGGCCCAGGCCACGGCAGGCGGCGACAAAGGCTGCACATACGGCTGTCTCGGTTACGGAAGCTGCGCGCGCGTCTGCCCGGTAGATGCCATTGCCATCGTCAACGGCCTCGCCAAAGTCGACAAGACCCGCTGCATCGCCTGCGGCAAGTGTGTCGATGTCTGTCCGCGCAAGCTCATCAAGCTGGTGCCTGCCGCCGCCGAGATCCATGTGCTTTGCAGCTCGAAGGACAAAGGCCCGGCGGTCAAGAAGGTCTGCGGCACTGGCTGTATCGGCTGCCGCATCTGCACCAAGTTCGCCGACGATGGAGCGATCGTCATGGACGGCTTTCTGGCGGTTGTGGATTACACCAAACGTCTGACCAATGAAGAGGTCGTAGCCAAATGCCCAGGCCACTGCATCCGCAGTGACGGCGCAGGTAACAAGGAAACAGCGGCAGCCTCGTAAATCCAAAAACCCTTCAAATGAACACAATCCGTTCACCATACACTTTTCGCGGCGGCATCCATCCCGCCTATAACAAAGAGCTGGCCGCTGGCGCGGCAATTCGCGAGCTGCCTATGCCGGCGCGGCTCGTGGTGCCCATGTCACAGCATCTGGGAGCGCCTGCCAAACCGGTCGTCAAAGTCGGTGACACGGTCAAGTCGGGTCAACTGATCGGCGAGCAGAACGGTTTCATATCGGCAGCGGTGCATGCGCCTGCGGGCGGCAAGGTCGCGGCGATAGAGAACACCGTTTCCGCTTCCGGGCGAGCTTGCTTGGCGGTGGTGATTGAAACCGACGGTTCCGCAGAACGTCAGACCATGCCTGCGTTGAAAGCGTGGCGCGGTGTTGACCGCAAAGAGCTGGCCGCCCGCATCGGTGAAGCCGGGGTGGTCGGTATGGGCGGCGCGGGATTTCCCACGCGCGTTAAACTTTCGCCGCCCTCGGACAAGCCGATAGACACCGTGATTCTAAATGGCGCCGAGTGCGAGCCGTACCTTACCGCTGACCATCGCATGATGATCGAGCGCGCCGGGGAGATAAGCGTAGGCGCTGAGATCATCCGGCATGTTCTCGGAGCGAAATGTTTGCGTGTGGCGATCGAGGACAACAAGCCCGACGCTATCGCGGCCATGGAAAAAGCCTTTGCCGAAATGGACGGCGATGTGGCGGTGACGGTGCTCAAAACCAGTTATCCGCAGGGATCCGAGAAACAGCAGATTTACTCCGTGACCGGGCGCGAAGTGCCGCGTGGCGGGTTGCCGATGGATGTGGGGTGCGTGGTGGAGAACGTCAGCACGGCCTACGCGGTCTGGGACGCTGTGCTCAACGGCGAACCGCTGACGCGGCGCGTGATATCTGTCACCGGCGATGCGGTGTCCGAGCCGTCGAACCTGCTGGCGCCGTGCGGTACGCTGTACGCGGATCTTGTGGCTGCCTGCGGCGGGATCAAGGGCAAGGCCGCCAAGATCATCTCCGGCGGACCGATGATGGGGTTCGCGGTCGGCTCGCTTGATGTGCCGACGGGCAAGACCGCATCCGGCCTGCTGCTGCTCTCGGCCAGCCGGGTCACGGCGTTCACTTCGCAGGCCTGCATCTCGTGCGGGCGCTGCGTTGACGCCTGCCCGATGCGGCTGGCACCTGCTGAGTTGAGCCAGTTTATCGAGGCCGACGATATCGAAGGCGCGGAGGGTATTGCGCTGATGGATTGTATCGAGTGCGGCTCGTGCGCGTTCGTCTGCCCGGCGCGGCGACCGCTGGTGCACCACATGCGGCGCGGCAAGGCGGCGGTCATGGCCAAGCGCGCGGCAGCCAAGCGCGGGTAGAAGACACGGATGGGCACGGATGGCATGGACCGGGGGTTGAAACCACGAATGAACACAAATGAACACGAATTGATTCTAAAAGATGAAGTGTTTGCTGTTGTAAGTTGTGCGATGGAGGTTTTGAACACTTTGGGGCATGGTTTATTAGAGAAGCCTTACGAGAATGCGTTGGCCGTGGAATTTGGTTTAAGGAATATACCTTATTTTCAACAGCAAAGGTATAACGTGACTTACAAAGGTGTTTGTGTCGGAGAGTACATTCCGGATTTGATTGTTT
>JAQVQN010000317.1 GCA_028701555.1 Kiritimatiellia bacterium
GAGGAAGCGACTCTGCGAATGCTGGACGAGACGCCATGGCGCGGGGAGGGTCTGCGCGGCGTGGTACACTGTTTCACTGGTGACAAACAATTCGCCGCAAAACTACTCGACCGGGCGCTGGCCATTAGTTTCAGCGGCATCGTCACCTTCCGGAACGCCGACATGCTGCGCGAGAGCGCGGCACATGTTCCGGAAGGCCGGCTGCTGATCGAAACGGACACGCCCTTCCTGGCGCCGGTGCCGGTGCGGGGGCAGCGCAACGAGCCTGCTTTTGTGGCGCATGTGGCTGCTTGCCTAGCGGAAGTGCGGGGCGTAGCGGTTGACCGCATTGCGTCTGTCACGCGTGAAAACGCTGAGCGTCTTTTCGGCTAAAGCGTTGCGGATGTCAGGCGATCGGCAGGCGTATTTCTGTTTCGGCGCGGGTGTCCAGATTCTTGCGCCGGACAACCCCTTTTGCAACGTCGTCCGGCCCGATGAAAACTGCTTCGGCAGAGGTTCCGGCGCTGGCGCGCGCGAAGAACTGCTTGGGTTTGAGGTGGGTTAGCATGACGTCCACCTGCTCTCCGTCGGTACGTAATTTTCTGGCCAAACGCATGGCGGCATCCCGCTGTTCCTGGAACATGTAGCCCACAGCCACACCGCTTCTGGCGGACGCGGCCTGATCTCCGAGCATTTCCTTAAGAATCTCCATGATGACCACGTCGCCGAAGCCTAGCCCGACCGCTGGCGTGGGGTCGCCGCCGACAGTGGTCAGCAGATTATCGTAGCGACCGCCGCCGAAAATAGCGCGGAAACGGCGGCCAATGTCGAAAGCTTCGAAAACGATGTCAGTGTAATACGCAAGGCCGCGGATCACCGATATGTCGAACACGAGCCGGTCGTCGATGCCGTATAGCCGGGCCAGGGTGAAGAGTTCACGCAGACGCCTGACGGCTGGCGAGTCTTGGCCTGCCAATGCTTCGGCCTGATCCAGCGTCTGGACTTCCAGTAACTCAAAAGTACGGCGGATAGGTTCGCTGCCCAGACCTTCGGCTTTCAGCAGTTCCTCTATTTCTTCGTCGTTGATTTTGCCGCGTTTATCCAGCGCCAGAAATACGGCGGGATGGTGTTCGGGAAGGATGCCCGTATTGTGCAGCAGCTCCGCCAGGAGGGCGCGGTTATTGACGTGGATCTTGTAGGAGTCGTCGGGCATGCCCATCATTTGCAGAGCGGCTGCGGCGGCGGCGAGAATCTCGACCTCGGCTGTGACCGCCTGTTCGCCGACGATATCCATATTCCACTGGTAATGCTCGCGTTTGCGGCCGCGGGTCATGCGCTCATAACGGAAACACTGAGCTGTGGTGAACCATTTAACGGGGAAGGCGAGTGAACCGCGGCGGGCGGCGATCATGCGCGCCAGCGTGGGGGTCATCTCGGGACGCAGTGCCAGACGGCGGCCGCTCTTGTCCTCGAAGTGATAAATCTGCTCCGAAACTTCCTCGCCGCTTTTGCGCTGCAGCAGTTCCAGGCTTTCCACGACGCAGGCATCGTAAGGCTGGAAGCCGAAAGCGGCAGAGGCCGAGCGCCAAGCGTCAAAGACGCGGTTGCGCCAAAGCATGTCCTCGGGGTAGAAGTCGCGCATGCCGCGCACGGGTGAAAACGAGACAGGGGCTGTACTCATGCTTTCTCCGCCAGCATTTCACGCATGCGTTTGCCGGGTTTGAATTTGACGACCGTGCGTGTCGGAATCACCACCACCGTTTCAGGTTTGTTGGGGTTCCTTCCGATTCGGGGCTTGCGTTTTATAAGCTCGAAAACACCGAACTCCCGGAATTCGACATGCTTGCCCTGCTTGAGGGCATCGACAATGCCATCAAGCGTCATTTGCACGACATTGAAAACGTCGAGTTGGGTCAGGCCCGTCTCTTTTGAGATATGTGTCACCAACTCGCGCTTAGTCAGGGCCTCGGCGCTTTCGGCAAGTTCGGTATCGTTTGGGTTCATAAGGCACTCCCGTCACATGGTCTTCAGTTCGTTCGACAATCCTTCCGCCAGTTTATAAATCACATCCGCAGCCTCTTCAAGCGGCACGATGTCAGTGGTTTTAGTTGTGCGGAGTCTGACCTCCACGCCACCCTTGGCGAGGCCTTTTGCACCCGCAACCACCCGTATGGGGCAACCGATGAGGTCGGCATCCTTAAACTTAACGCCCGGCCTCTCCTCGCGGTCATCCACGAAAACATCCAGACCTTTGGCCTGCAGGTCTTTTTCCAGTTGATCGGCTACCGCGCAGACGGCGGGGTCTTTGGGATCCAGCAAAAGCAGGTTGACGGCAAAAGGTGCCACTGAGATAGGCCAGATGATGCCGTCCGCGTCATGCCCATGCTCGATCACGGCTTGCAGTGTGCGTGTGACGCCGATGCCGTAACAGCCCATGACCATCAGCTCGTTCTGGCCTTTTTCGTTAAGGTATCTGGCCTCGAAAGACTCTGAGTATTTTGTGCCCAGCTTAAACACGTGTCCGACTTCGATGCCGCGCCGCATCTGCATGGTCTTGCCGCAGCGCGGACAGATGTCGCCGGCACCGGCGATCACAAGATCGCCGAATGCAGTCACGGCGGCGTCGCGGGCCAGGTCCACATGCAGTATGTGGGTGTCCAGCTTGTTGGCTCCGGCGATACGGTCGAAGGCGCCTTGCAGCGCGTTGTCGGCGTAAACGGGAATGGAGAGATTCAGCGGACCCGCGAAGCCCGTCGGTGCGCCGGTGGCCTTAAGAACGGTCGCGTCATCGGCCATCTCCACCTTCTTGGCGTTGAGCATGCGTTTGAGTTTGTGCTCGTTTAGGTCGCGGTCACCGGGCACGAGCGCGGCCACGGGCTTGCCGTCCGCCAGACAGATCAAGGTTTTTATGAAACGGTCGGCGCCGCATTTGAAAAAGGCGGACAGGTCGTCGATGGTGCGGACATCGGGAGTGCTGACGGGTTCTGCGGCGGGACAATCCCGCGCGGGCTGCGCGGCCGGGCAGGCGCGTTCGGCGCGCTCCTGGTTGGCGGCATAGCCGCAGGCAGGGCAATCGATTATGCCGTCCTCGCCGGACTCTGCCAGCACCATGAACTCATGCGACCACTTGCCGCCGATGTCACCGGTGTCAGCCTCGACCGGGCGCGCGTCGAGGCCGCAGCGCTTGAAGATGCGCACATAAGCGTCATACATGGCCTGATACGAGGCGTCGGCAGTGTCGAGTGAAGTGTCGAAGCTGTACGCATCCTTCATGATGAACTCTTTGGCGCGCATCAGGCCGAAGCGGGGGCGGATCTCGTCGCGGAATTTGGTCTGGATCTGGTAGAGCGTGCAGGGCAACTGACGGTATGAGCTGACCTCGCCGGCGACGAGCTGGGTGACGACCTCTTCGTGAGTGGGGCCCAGTGCCATAAGGCGTTCGGCGCGGTCCTTGAGGCGGAACATGCCCGGGCCCATTGTCGACAGGCGTCCGGAGCGTTCCCAAAGTTCAGCCGGTTGCAGTGCGGGCATGAGGATTTCCTGCGCTCCGGCAAGGTTCATCTCTTCACGTATGATCTGTGAGACTTTTTGCAGCGCGCGCAAGCCCAAAGGCATGAAAGTGTAGA
>JAQVQN010000318.1 GCA_028701555.1 Kiritimatiellia bacterium
ATGTGGAAAGACCCGACCACGGACCGCTCCTTTTGGGAGCGCGTCTGGTGTAATCGCCTAGTCATGGCCGAACATAAGGCATTTGACCCAGTTGCGTGGGATTCGCTTAAAAAAGCCAATCCTGTCAAGCCTGGCGACTTAATAACGCTCGGATTTGATGGCGCGCAGTTCGACGACTCAACAGGACTTGTGGCGACGCACGTCGAAACAGGTTTTCAGTGGGTTTTGGGCGCGTGGGAAAAGCCATACGGCAAAGACGACTGGCAAATCCAGGCCGATGAAGTCGACGACGCTGTCTCCGCTGCGTTTGAGCGCTACAAAGTGTGGCGCATGTATGCTGACCCGCCATACTGGCAGTCATGGCTCGCAAAATGGGCCGGCAAGTATGGCGAGGACAAAGTTATGGAGTGGTGGACAAACCGCCGCAAGCAAATGTCCTATGCGCTTGAGAATTTTAGCACAGCGATCACAAGCAAGACGCTTTCGCATGACGGCGACATCAATCTAGCACGCCATATTGCCAACGCGCACCGGCACGATCTGCCGCAGCGTGACGAAGACGGCAAACCGCTCTGGCTGATACGCAAAGAGCGATCGGACTCGCCAAAAAAGATTGACCTCGCGATGGCCGCCGTGCTGTCGTGGGAGGCTAGGACAGACGCCATTACGTCTGGCGCAGACAAAAAGCAGGATGCGGGGTTATTTATGCTATGAAAAAGATTCGAGAATTGTTTGACCTGCGCGACGCTCATGTCTACCTTGGCGTCGTTTTAATTTGTATTGGACTGTGCCTCGCCTATATCCCGGCCGGGCTTGCTGTGACTGGCGGTGTCCTGGTTTGGCTGGGGACAAGGAGGGTTGATTGATGGGCATCATCAGTAAGATGGAATCCCGCAGCCGCGCGGAAAATCCGGCATTCAAAATGACGGCGACCAACCTGTCGGCGATTCTCGGCGACGGCATGTCCACGCCGTCCGGCGTGAGCGTAAGTCAGGACAAGGCGCTTGGCATTACGGCCTTTTGGGCTGGCGTCAGAACAATATCACAAACAATTGCCGGATTGCCGTGCAAGACCTACGAACGCACGCCGTCCGGCAGGCGGCTTGCGACAAATCACCCGGTTTACAATATCCTGCAGACAAGACCAAACCCGATTATGACGCCATTTACTTTCCGCGAGATTCGAGCGGCACATTGTTTAACCTGGGGCAACAGTTACGCTGAGATTGAGTATGACAACGCAGGTAAAGTGATTGCGCTCTGGCCGCTTCTGCCGGATAGAACTGGTGTCGAGGCTAAGGATGGGAAAAAAGTATACTGGACGATCATTAATAACGAAAAGGTTTACCTTGACGAAAGCCGCGTCTTGCATGTTCCAGGCCTTGGGTTTGACGGACTGCAGGGTTACAACGTGGTTAAAATCCATCGAGACAGCTTGGGGCTGACTATTGCGGCCAATGAGTACGGCGCTACGTTTTTTGGCAACAGCGGCAGGCCGTCAGGCATCTTGACACATCCCGGATCGCCGAACGACACGGAGCGCAAAGAGATCCGCGACCAGTGGAACCAGATGCACTCAGGCTTAACCAGAGCGCAGCGCACGGCGGTGCTGTGGGGTGGCATGGATTGGAAACCCATCACCATACCGCCGGAAGAAGCACAGTTTTTGGAAACACGCGACACGCAAATCGAGGAAATCGCCAGAATCTTGATGATTAACCCGATTTTCCTGCAGCATTTTTCCAAAGTGACGACCTGGGGAACCGGCGTTGTTCAATTTCTGACCGCTTTCGCTAAGTTTACCATCCTGCCCTGGCTGGAACGCGAGGAGGACGTGCTTAATTATGACCTTTTCTCGCCGGATGAACGCGGTCGCTTTTATGTCAAATATTCCATCGAAGAGCTAATGCGCGGCGACCCGAAGATGCAGGCAGAAATATTTGAGATTAAGCGTCGGAATGGCGTCCTAAACGCTGACGAATGGCGTGAACTTGATGATGAGAATCCGTTGCCGGGTGGGCTTGGGAAAGATTACTACATGCCGTGGAACATGGCGCCGGTTGCGATTTTGCAAAAACAGCCAGAACCGGTTAGGAGCATACAGTCGACCGAGCAAAGGGCGACGCGAACAGCCGACATGCGCGTGAAGCTGCGCGAAGCGCATCTGCCAGCTCTTGAAGATGGGGTGCGGCGATACGTTAAGCGCGACACTGAGGCGCTAAAAAAGGCCGTTTCGTCCATTTTGAGAAAGCGTGAGGAGCCGGTTATCGCGTTTAAGCGCTGGATTGAAGAGTTTTATCCAACGCAAGAGCGATACATTGCACAGACCATGCGCCCGCACATTGCAGCGCTGGCGTCTGTGATTGCAACAGCCGCAGCCGATGAGGTCGCGTCTCAAGAACCGGAAATTGTTAAGTTTGTCGATGAATACACAGCCAACATGGCAAGGCGCGAAGCAGGCAGCTCGCGTGGGCAAATCCTTGCGCTGCTGAACGAAATCCCGGCGGACGATGTAGCGGATGAGCTTGATAAGCGCGCCGACGAATGGGAAGAAAAGCGCCCGGTCAAAGTTGCCGAAGACGAGGCCGTGCGCATTGAGAGCGGCGTCGCAAGGTATGTGTGGGCTGCCATTGGCGTATCTTACCTTGTTTGGCGAGCCAACGCAAGCGCCTGCCCGCTATGTCGTGAGCTGAACGGCAAGACCGTTGGAACAAAAGAGTATTTTCTCGCGCCAGGCGAATCCGTTTCGCCAGCAGACACAACCGCACTGGTCGCCGAAAGCAATATCGGCGGCCCACCGCTGCACGCCGGCTGCCGATGCAGCATCGTGCCATCAATGTGAGGTGCCTATGGAACAGAGAGCATTTTTAACCGAGATAAGAGCCGCTGACGGCGATGACGCGCGTGTGTCAGGGCTGGGCATCGTGTATGACCAGTGGACAGAACTTTGGCCTGGATACATGGAGCGCATTAGCAGGGGTGCCGTGAAGAATGCGGAGACCGTGAAGTCATTTTTTAACCATGACCCGGACTATGTCTTGTCAACGCTCGACTCCGACCCAGCACTTGTCCTGCGCGAAACCGAAAGCGGCCTGGAATACGACTCGCCCATCCCGCCAACAACCTACGGCAACGACCTCAAAATCAATCTGCAGCGAAAAAACGTGCGCGGGTCGAGTTTTGCGTTTGATGTCAATCATGACGCATGGAGCCAAAACGCTGATGGCGTTGTCTGCCGCGACATCACAGACTTGACCTTGTACGAGGTCGGGCCTGTAACGAATCCAGCCTATATCCAGACAACCGCCACCATGCGGTCGAAAGAACTGGTACAGGAATACCGAAAACAACTGTCACAAGTGCCGATTGCGCTTCGAAAAAGGCAGCAGGAGCAAATCGAAAAGACCATTTAATCCGATAAATGACCGCTCATGGGGCGGTTTTTTAATGCTCATCGGGCATGAAATAACTTGGAAAGCATACGCAATTTTGAAAGGAGTCACACAATGACTGCAAAAGAACTGCGCGAAAAGCGCGCGAATCTGATCAATCAGGCCGGTGAGCTGCTCAAGAGGGCAGATGGCGAGAGCCGCAA
>JAQVQN010000319.1 GCA_028701555.1 Kiritimatiellia bacterium
ACTTGAAAGGAAAGGATTATGCCAACGGCACCTTTTGGACATTTCGGCGGCTACCGCAAGCTGCATTCGTTCGGCTTTGTCTGCATCGCTTATCACGCCACGACGCGTTTCTGCAAACGCGTCTATTCGT
This sequence comes from Kiritimatiellia bacterium, assembly GCA_028701555.1. GTDB lineage: Bacteria > Verrucomicrobiota > Kiritimatiellia > RFP12 > UBA1067 > JAQVQN01. The sequence goes on from JAQVQN010000319.1 coordinate 131, forward strand.
GGAAAGAAGACCCTCTGGGCAAGACCAGCGGTCAGATGATCGGCGCGGCGCGTTCAGCCCGGCAGAATATGGTCGAGGCCTCGTCCCGTTCCGGCACTTCGAAGGAAACCGAGATCAAGCTGCTGGATGTGGCCAAAGCCAGCCTCGACGAGCTGCTTGGTGATTATGAGGCGTTCCTGATAGATAACGATCAGTCGGTTTGGTCTGAACTTGACGAGCGCTGGCAGGCAGTCTCGACGCTGCAGTTGGATGAGTTCTCTGTGACCGAGGATGTGTTGCACGCATTCAGCCGCCACATTATCTCTATGCGCCATCGTTTCGCTGGTTGGCTGGAACATGAAGACCCGTACATAGCCGCCAACGCGATTATCGTGGTTATCAATCGGGCGAGCAGCCTGCTCTTCCGGCAAATGGAGCGGACAATGGCTGATTTCGGACAGGAGGGCGGGTTCCGCGAGCGCATGGCGAAACTGCGGATAGAGCAGCGCGATGCCGCGCAAGCCGCCAAAGCAGATGAGCCGCCGCCTCCAGCATGCCCCGCCTGCGGCAAGCCGATGACGCTCCGTAAGGCCAAGAGCGGGCCGAATGCTGGCAAGAATTTCTGGGGCTGCACCGGTTATCCGGCATGCAAAGCAATCCAGGAGGTCGAGACGTGATGACTGGCGACAGGCGACTGGCGACTGGCGATGATGCGGCATTGCTGACGCATAGCACCGCTTCTGCCGACGAAGGTCGCGGGTCGCCCGTCGCCCGTCAATGCTACTCCGAGGACCAGCTCTTGCCGCTTTCCGCCGTGAGCCAGTACGTCCACTGTCCCCGGAGGTGTGCACTGATCCATCTGGAGCAGGTGTGGGCGGACAATCGCGCAACCGCCGAGGGTAATGTGCTGCACGAGAAAGCGCATGGCGGCATTAGCGAGTCGCGGGGAGACCTGAAGATACTCCGCAGTCTGAGGCTCCGGTCGCTGCGGCTAGGCATAACCGGTGTGGCGGATGTCGTGGAGTTGCACCGCCGCGAGCCGGCCGAGGGCGGTGTGCGGATTCCAGGCATCAGCGGCACTTGGCTGCCGTTTCCGGTGGAGTATAAACGCGGGGCGTCGAAGGATATTCGCTGTTATGAGGTGCAGCTTTGCGCCCAGGCCTTGTGTCTTGAAGAGATGCTCTGCGCTAATATTCCTGATGGCGCCTTGTTTCTCGGCCAAAAGCAGAGCAGGGTCGGTGTCGTCTTCGACGACACGCTGCGCGCCGAGACCGAAGCTGTCTGCCTCGCGGTCCAGCAGCTTTTTGCGGAGGGTGTCACGCCACCGGCCGACTACAACAAGCGCTGTTCCTCATGTTCCCTGTTCGAATCCTGCCTGCCGCGCTCTGCCGGGGCAGGCAAGTCCGCCCGCAGGTGGCTAGACCGCCAAATAGAAGGACTCTGTGCCACGAATGAATATACGTCTGGTGCCATGCTGCAGCCGTTAAGCCCGGCAAAGGGGATTGCAAAATGAAGAAACTGCTGAACACGCTGTATGTCTCAACCCAAGGCGTATATCTGCATCAAGAGGGGGAGACGGTGGTGGCCTGCCTGAACCGCGAGACCAAGCTGCGGTTGCCGATACACACGCTTTCGGGCATCGTCTGTTTCGGGCAGGTCGCGTGCAGTCCGCCTTTACTGGGTCTGTGCGGCGAGCGCGGCGTGCATGTGAGCTTTCTGACCGAGCGCGGCAAGTTCCTGGCGCGTGTCACGGGGCCGGTCTCCGGCAATGTGCTGCTCAGGCGTGAACAGATACGGCGATCCGACAATCTGTGTGGTGCTTTAGAGATCGCCCGCAGCTTTGTTTTGGGCAAGCTCGCGAACAGCCGGACGGTGCTGCAGAGGGCACAGCGGGATCACGGCAAGTGCGATGATGTGGAAAACGCGGTAAGCGCGCTCGCGGACGTAATTCGTAGAACGCGTCTGGCGGCTGATATAGATACGCTGCGGGGATTGGAAGGGGAGGGGGCAAACCATTATTTCAAGGTATTTGACAATATGGTGCTGGCCCAGCGGGAAAGTTTTTCAATGGTGGCGCGGTCGCGTCGTCCGCCGCTTGATCCATTGAACGCATTACTGTCATTTCTTTATACATTACTGGCGCATGATTGTGAGGCCGCGCTGGAAGGAGTCGGGCTAGATCCACAGATCGGATTTTTGCATGCGTTGCGGCCGGGCCGACCCAGCCTCGCGCTGGATTTGATGGAGGAGTTTAGGGCGATGCTTGCCGACCGCGTGACGCTCTCTCTGATAAACATGTTGCAGGTTAACGGTAAAGGTTTCAAAACATCAGAGTCCGGTGCCGTGGTGATGGAAGACGATACGCGCAAGATTGTTTTGCAGACCTGGCAGAAGAAAAAGCAGGATCAGATACAGCATCCATTTTTAGATGAAAAGATTGAGGTCGGTCTATTGCCGCACGCGCAGGCACTTTTGCTGGCGCGTCATTTGCGCGGTGATCTAGATGCCTATCCGCCGTTTTTGCTCAAGTGAGGTTGATATGCTAATGTTGGTCAGCTACGATGTGTCCACGATTGATCTGGCCGGTAGACGCAGGTTGAGGCATGTCGCCAAGACCTGTTTGAATTACGGTATCCGGGTGCAGAACTCGGTTTTCGAGTGCAATGTGGATAATGCGCAGTGGACGGTATTGCGGGCGAGGCTGCTGGCGATATTCGATCCTGAGATGGACAGCTTGCGCTTCTATGCTTTGGGAGACAACTATCAGAGGCGGATAGAGCACCAGGGGGCGAAGCCTACGGTTGATGTTGAGGACACATTGATTTTGTGATCGCGAACCACAAGCGCACATGTTTCTCCTAGATAGGTTCGCGGATCACGTATTATCCTGCAAGGCAAATGTTTGTGTAATCTGGTAGTTCTGTGAAAACCGAAAAACCGTTTACGTTGAAGTGGTTCGCGGAAACTTCAACGTTTGCTGTTGCATCACAAGATGTTACAGTACTGGCCGTCGCGCCCCATGCGGGCGCGTGAATTGAAACAAGACACTCTCGCGCAAGCACAACACCGCAAAAGGTCGCGCCCCATGCGGGCGCGTGAATTGAAACATGTGTCCTCGCTGGGTACCGCGCTGGCTGCCGTGGTCGCGCCCCATGCGGGCGCGTGAATTGAAACATGGTGATTCCGGCACTGGTTTTTTAATTCCGGGTCGCGCCCCATGCGGGCGCGTGAATTGAAACTATTTGAGCTCGCGGAGCTTGGCTTCTTCGCCGGTCGCGCCCCATGCGGGCGCGTGAATTGAAACTTCGCGGGCGATGATCTCGGCCCGCGCGTCGAGTCGCGCCCCATGCGGGCGCGTGAATTGAAACGGAGTGGTGGCAGGGTCAGCGCCACGCGACCGACGTCGCGCCCCATGCGGGCGCGTGAATTGAAACTTTAAGGGGCCGGCTGATCGCGGGCATGACCGAGTCGCGCCCCATGCGGGGG
>JAQVQN010000320.1 GCA_028701555.1 Kiritimatiellia bacterium
GCAGGTCTTGCCCTGGATGTTGGCGGAGACGAAGATCGCCTCGTTGGTGTTGGCGCTATCGCCCTTGCGCCGTTCTTTAAAAAGTCCCGCATCGACCAGCATTTGAAACAGCGGCATGACATCATCGAGCGGGATGGTTATGCGCTGTTCGCGAAAATCATTCCAGTTAGAGTCGTTGTGGCTGGCCGCGAAAGGGTTGGTTACCAGTATGCTGGTGCCATCGCGGACGGTTACCATGCCGTTGCCGTCCAAGCGCACACTCACACGTTGTACAGGAGTAGCGCGCAAATTGTAGTGACGTATAAAAACCCAGTTGAGCCCTGATTCCTTGACCTTGAAAAAGGGATTGTCGAAAAAACTGACGCAACCACAGATGACAGTAGCGGCCGCTATTGCTATGCAAAAAAAGGTCTTTTTCATGGCACAATAATGGACGTAATCCTGTTGTGCGGCAAGTATGAAATCGGATTTTCTGGTGTTGCCAAGCATGCGGGTTATATAATAACAATATTTTTCAGGAGGAGACGCTTGTGAACTGGCCGCTTTTTTTCAGTACTTTCGCATTAATTTTTTTTGCCGAGCTGGGTGATAAGACGCAGTTGGCGGTGATGAGCCAGTCTGCGGCCACGTCGGCTAAGTGGACGGTTTTTTCGGCCGGGGTGGTGGCGCTGGCGGCATCGACTGCGATCGGCGTGCTGGCGGGCGATCTGATACGGCGATTCGTGCCGGACGAGCGAGTGATCAAGTGTTTCGGCGGCATACTGTTTCTGCTGTTTGGAATTTTTATGTTACGGGATGTCTTCCTGCCGCGCAAGGGGCGTCGCGATGGCACAGCGGCAGAAGTGGCTGAGGGATGGATCGGACGTTTCGTGATACGGCAGGCGGCCGCTTTCGAACAGGCGGCGGCACTTGATTACCAGGCGCTGGCCGAGCGGTCTGCCGATCCGGCGGAGCAGGCGGTTTTTCGCAGGTTGTCAGAGGAAGAACGCTGGCATCACGAGGCTATGCTGGGCGCTTTGGCTGCCGGAGCGGAGAAGGATTTTCCTGTGACAGCAGAGATGGCGGCTGGTTTCCCGTCGCTTGAAGAGATGACCCATACCGCAGCCGGCAATGTTTCCGAGGCGGTCGAGCAGGCGATCCGGCATGAATTGGCCACGGCGTGTTTCTACCGGACGCTTTCAGAGCGGAGCAAGCTTCCCAGCCTGCGTGAGACGTTTCTGGCGCTGTCCGTGGCGGAAGAGAACCACGCCCGGCGTCTGATGGCATTGGGCGGCGCGACGGCAGTGAGCGGGGAGGCTGCGGCTTTGCGATGAAAGAGTGGGTTGATATAAGAAAAGATGACAAGCATGTTGCGCGTGAACGTGCGGCTGCGCGTGAAATGCGCAAGAGCGCCTGGTGGCAAAGGCAGATCGCTTCCGGCGTGTGCCATTATTGCGGCAGGCAGGTCGGGGCGGCGGCTCTGACGCTCGACCATGTGGTGCCGGTGGCGCGCGGCGGGCGCAGTAACAAAGGCAACGTGGTTCCGGCCTGCGATGCCTGCAACAAGAGCAAGGGCGCTCTTACGCCGGCGGAGCGGATATTGGCGGAGCTTGAGCATCAGGCTGACGGACCGGATGTGGAGCCAGTGTCATGAAGCGTCTGGTGATAGTCTATCCGCACGGTTTCTGCTCTGGGGTGGCGCGCGCGGTTGCGACTGCTGAAGCGTTGCTTAAGCATTTTCCGGGAGAGACGGTCTATTGTCTTAACGAGATCGTGCACAACCGCCAGGTGGTCGAGCGTCTGATCGGCATGGGCATGGTTTTTGTGCGGAGTGTCGAGGAAGTGCCTGCCGGGGCGCGGCTGCTGTTTTCGGCGCACGGTGTCGCGCCGCATGTAGTGCGGCAGGCGGACGCGCGCGGTTTGCGCGTGATCGATGCGACCTGTCCGTTCGTGACCAAGGTGCACGCGGAAGTGCGGCGGTTTGCTTCCGAAGGGTCTAGGGTTATCTGCATCGGACACCGTCACCATGAGGAGGTGATCGGCGTGGCAGGCGAGGCGCCGGGGCATGTCGTGGTGGTGGAAAATGCGGCCGAGGCCGAGGCGCTCGCGTTGCCGCAGGGGGTTACTGTGGCGGTTGTGACGCAGACCACGCTGGGGCAGGCGCAGGTGGATGCGGTGATGGAGGTTTTGCGGCGGCGCTTCCCTGAATTGCGGTTGCCTGAAAGCACGGATGTCTGCTACGCCACGCGCAACCGGCAGCAGGCGGTGGACCGGCTGGCGCGGGTTTGCAGTCGGGTTCTGGTTTTGGGTTCGGCCAACAGTTCCAACAGTATGCGTCTGGTCGAGACCGCGCGCGCCGCCGGGGCGGCGGCGGAACTGGTGAGCGACCTAACGCAACTGGACGGGTTGCGGTGGCATGACGGGCAGGCTGTTGGGATCACCAGCGGGGCGTCTACACCCGAGTCGTTTCTTGACGATGCTGTTGCGGTTTTATGTTCACGGCATAATTTTTCCGCACCTGAGCGGCTGGAGGCGGTTAAGGAGCAGGCGCAGGTTTTCCGGTTGCCGGCGGGCGTCCTAGAGACCAGATAGTGAGCCAAGTTAGCTGAGGGAAATAGGAAAACAGGAAAATAACGGATGAAAGCGCTTGTATGTTGCATAATGCTAGCAATCGTCAACCTATGTGTTGGCTTACAATATTTGAATTACGCGGATTACATAGGCGAAATATTCGGTTATTTAGTGGCCTTATTCTTTGTTCCCATTTTTCTTGGAGTTTGCACAGGAGCTTTGGGCATAACGATTATGTGCTCCGGTTTCCGCATGGAGTTCTATAAAAAATATTGGTGGATATTATCGTTAAGCGCTTTTCTCGCTTTGCTGCCCTCGCTATATTGTTTTGTGATGTTACTGTTGGTTGGCGACCGTGGTGGGTGAAAGCGTCAGCGGAGCGGGATAAACTATTTGGGACATCAGTACATGGTTCGTCAAGTCAAGGCGCGCTGCCGCGTCGATCCGGACACGGCGGAACTTGGTCGCCGCGTCGCATCTGAGAGGCTAAGGTAGAGGCTAAGGGGTCGTAGCTAAAAATTCAATAATTTAGATTGCTTAGGGCAGATGTTTTTGCTAACGTACAGACATGCCAAGACATTTAAGACATCATAGGCCGGGTGGCTGGTACCATATCACGACCCGCGGGTTAGGGAGACGTACGCTGTTTCATACGGACCGCGACAGGGAGCATTTCGTCGAACTGCTGGAAGGGCTGGTTGAGCGTTACCGCATCATCCTCCATGCGTATGTGCTGATGGGGAACCATTACCATCTGCTGATCGAAGCGCCTGAAGGGAATGTCAGCCGGGCGTTGCAGTGGTTGAACACCAGCTACAGTGTCTGGCACAACATCAAGCATAACTGCGCGGGGGCGCTCTTCCAGTCGCGCTTCAAAAGCGTGCCGATCGACAATGAGGGATCCTGGGCCCTGGAGTGCTCGCTGTACGTCCATTTGAACCCATTGCGTGTCAAGGCCCTCGGGCAGGGAAAGGATGATCGTGCCCGCGAGAAGCTGGGGCTGCTTCCTGCGGAGCCAAGCGATGAACAGGTTCTGAA
>JAQVQN010000321.1 GCA_028701555.1 Kiritimatiellia bacterium
CCAAGACTTTCCGTATATCGTCACCCACTCGGTTCCGGCGGCCAGCAGTCCCTCAAGCTGCGGATCATCCTTGGCGTCACAGTCCTTGCGACGCGTGCTGCCGAAAGCCGTGACGCGCGCGTGGCTCAAACTCTCTTTGCCGATGTCGTCAAAAAAACGGCGGTCACGCGGATTCGACCCCGCGAACCCGCCTTCGATGAAATCCACGCCGAAATCATCCAGCAGGCGGGCGAACTTGACCTTGGCCGTGTCGGAAAAAGAAATGCCCTCGCCCTGCGCCCCGTCCCTGAGGGTGGCGTCATAAATAAAAACTTTTTCCTTCATTCCAATACCCGATCCTTTCACTGCCTAAAAGAACGCCTTGTAAAGCGCCTGCACCGCCTTGGCGCGGTGCTCGGCCTTAACCCCGAACATCATGCTGATCTCGGAAGATCCCTGGTTCATCATTTCGATATTCACGCCAGCCTCGGACAGGGCTTTCGTGGTCTTGGCGGCCATGCCCACCGTATAGTAAAGACCCTCGCCAACCACCATGATCAGCGCATAACCGCGCTCGACCAGCACCGCGTCAGGCGTCAGGTCGCGCTTGATGCGCTCAACCACCCGCCGCTCGCATTCCGGATCGAAATTGCGCTCGCGGATGACCACCGACACATTGTCGATGCCGGAAGGCATATGCTCGTAGGAAACCCCCTCCCACTCCAGTATCTGCAACAGGCGGCGGCCGAAGCCGATCTCGCGGTTCATCATGTATTTGTCCACGAAAATGTTGCAGAAGCCCTCGTCGCTGGCAATGCCAACCACGCTGCCGGCCAGCACACGCCGCGACTGCACGATCATGGTCCCGGGCTCCTGCGGCCGGTTGGTGTTGCGCACATTGATGGGTATGCCAGCCTTAACCGCCGGGATCACCGCCTCGTCATGAAAAACGCCAAAGCCCGCGTATGAAAGTTCGCGCATCTCGCGGTAGGTCATGGACGCTATACCCTCTTTGACCTCCGGCACCAGCCGCGGATCAACCGGATATACCGAATCCACATCTGTGAAGTTCTCGTACACTTCGGCTTTGACCGCCGCCGCCAGAATCGACCCCGTGATGTCCGAGCCGCCGCGCGGAAAAGTCGCCACACGCCCGTCTTTGGTATAACCGAAAAAGCCCGGGAAAATCACTATCCCGTCGCTTGTGCGCAAAGCGTCAGACAGATTGCGGTATGACTCTTCCATCAACTGGGCGTTCCCGAAATCATCGGTCAGGAACATGCCCGCCTCGCGTGGACTCATGTAAACTGCCGCGGCCCCGCAAGCCCTGAAAGCCTGCGCCACCAGCTTGGCACTGTTGTCCTCGCCCGCCGCCTTCATGTTGTCTATAAAACCGCCGCGGTGCGACTTGTCGCCAGCCATGCGGAAACGCAGGTCTTTTTCGATCTCGGCAGTGATGCCGGACGGCAGCTTGAGATCGCGCTGTATCTCCGCGTAACGCTCCACGATCTGCGCCAGCAGTCCCTCGGCATCCTGGCCAGCCAAGGCCGCCTCAGCACAGGCGATCAGCATGTCGGTGACCTTCACGTCATCCTTGGCGCGCTTGCCCGGCGCCGAAACCACCACCACCCTCCGCTCGGGATCAGCCATGACTATCTCAACAATCTTCGCCACCTGCTCCGCATTCGCCACCGACGAACCGCCGAATTTACATACCTTCATCTTTTTCTCCAGTAACCCCTTTCAAACCCGCTCCTAACTCCTATATCATCCTCAGCTTCACCGGTTCCTCGTTCAAAACCTCCGCCGCCATAATTTCGCGCAGCGCCGCATCGACCGACGCGCTCTGCGCCGGATGCGTCAGCATCACCACCGGCACAAAGCCCGCGTCATCCGGCAGCCCCGTAGTCTCCTGCTGCGTGGCAGCCAGAATGCTGACGCCGTGCCGCCCGAGGATCGTGGTCATCACGCCCAGCGAACCGGCCTTATCCAGCACCATCAGCCGCAGATAGTAACGGCTGGCGACCTCCTCCGGCGGGCGCATGCTAAGCCGGCCCTCGTTCGCCACGCAAACGCCGCGCTGGTAGCGCGAGCGACCCGCCGCCAGCAGGTTGCGCGCGATGTCGCCAATGTCGCCGATCACCGTGCTGGCCGTGGGCTCGCGCCCTGCTCCGCGACCGTAGTAAAGCGTGTCGCCGCTCAGATCGCCGTTGACCATGGCCGCGTTGAAAACATGGCTCACCGAGGCCAGCATGTGGCCGTGCGGCACAAGCGTCGGATGCACCCCGACCTCCACCATGTCGCCATCACGCTTGATCACTGCCAGCAACTTGATGCGGTAGCCCAGCCCAGCCGCGTAACGCACGTCCATGCCCGCGAGGTTGCGTATACCCTCAACCGCCACCTTGCTGACCGGCACATGGAAACCGTATGCCAGAGATGCCAGAATGATCGCCTTGTGGGCCGTGTCGCCGCCGTCTATGTCCAAAGCCGGATCAGCCTCGGCATAGCCTGACTGCTGAGCCGCCGCCAAAGCCTCGTCAAAAGCCACGCCCTCCTGCTCCATGCAGGTTAGGATGTAGTTGCAGGTGCCGTTAAGTATGCCGTGGATGCTGTTTATCTCGTTGCCAGCCAGACCTTCGCGCAACACGCGTATGATCGGTATGCCGCCGCCGACGCTGGCGCCGAAGTAGATGTCCACGCCGTTGCGTTCGGCCGCTCCGAAAATCTCTTCGCCGCACTCGGCCAGCAGCTTCTTGTTGGCTGTCACCACCGCCTTGCCCGCGTCCAATGCCGCCAGCACGAATTTTTTGGCCGCGCCCGTGCCGCCGATCAGCTCAACCACGATGTCAACCGACGGGTCGTTGACCACCGCCATCGCATCCGTGGTCAGCAGCGCCGGCTCAAGCCCGATGCCGCGGTCGGTCACGATGTCGATGTCCGCCACCCGCCGCAACAGCACCTCAACGCCCAGGCGCTCGGCCATGACCTTGCGGTTGCGCAGCAGACCGCCTGCCACGCCCGCGCCGACCGTCCCGAAGCCCAATATGCCCACCCCGATCTTCTTCATAAATAACCCGCTCTCCCCGCCTGAAAAAGGCGAATTGAATATATTAAAGAAAAACCGCCCCTGCTTACAAGCCTAGGGTACGATTCAAGAAAGTTGAATCGCAACCTAGTTGGGAGTTAGGAGTTACAACGCCTTGAAGAATAGAAACTGGCGCGAAGCTCAAAAAGACGCCTTGTTTACAAGCATAATATGTCCAGTCCTGATTTAAGTGTGACCCTTTTTTGTTGTTATTGAACACTCTAATGATTACCGACAGCAAGACGGATTATTGCTTGAGAGGCCCCAAAAAGGGGCCTCTCTCCGGCGCAGTGTCACGGTGCCATAGCCGAAGGCGGAAACGCGCGGCAATGCCTCACGGAGTAGCGCCCGCCAGTCGTAGTCGGGGTTCGGCGTGCCGGTGTACCCCGGGTCGGTGGCGACCCACCGCAGCCGGAACGTGTAAGCCTTGCCCTTGACCAGCGCGTACTCCGCCGAGCCGGGCGTGCCGAAGCCGTGATCGCAGTGGCGCAC
>JAQVQN010000322.1 GCA_028701555.1 Kiritimatiellia bacterium
GTGAGCCTTGAGCAGTCATGGTTCTGTAACGAGGTTCTGGGCGTGGCTGCCGCTGCCGGCGTGGCGGCGCTCGACCGCGCCGGGGTAAGCGAGGCGATGATCAGGCAGGGCCTGTCAGAGTTCGTGCCGCTGCCCCACAGGCTGCAGGATCTGGGCAGCGATGCCCGGGGGGTTAGGTACATTGATGACTCCAAAGCAACCAGTCTGGCAGCTATGGCGGCGGCTTTAAGGATCACGCGAAGCCCCGTCAGATTGATCGCGGGTGGGCTTCTCAAAGAAAAAGAGTTGGATACTGTAAAAGAGTTACTGACACAAACCACAAAAAAAGTATATCTTATAGGCAAATGTGCCGAAGAGATGTTTAGTGCTTGGGAATCATGTGTTCCGTGCGCATTGTGCGGTACCCTTGAAAGGGCGGTCTCTTTGGCGGAGCGTGAGTCAGATGCGGGGGATACCGTGCTGCTTTCGCCCGGGACAGCTAGTTTCGATCAATTTAAAGGGTATCGGGAAAGAGGAGAAAGGTTCACAAAATTGGTTCGCGCGGTTGCGGATCTTTGAACGCTTTTTTCCGGTATCAGAAGGACAAGGAGAGATGATGAATCGTAAAAGTATGCGTGTTGCCGCTGCCGCCAATCTGGCATTGGGATGCCTTCTGCTGCAGGGGTGCGGAATGTTCGGTAAAAAAACTGAAGGGGAAGTCACGACCATTCCAGAGCAGGCGCCGGTGGAGGTTATGCCTGTCGAGCAGATTGATATGGCAACACCGGTTGAGGTTGTTCCGGAGACGGTGACGCTGGCGCCTGTGCAGAGCACAACGCCGTACACAATTCAGAAGGGCGACACCATTTCGGCGATAGCCTTTAAATACAATCTGCGCTGGCAGGATGTGCTGGCGGTAAATCCTGGTATCAACCCGACTCGTATGCGTGTCGGACAGGTGATCCAACTGCCGGGTATTGTTGATGTTAACAAGTCGCGTTCTGTGCCGGTTACCACGCCGAAAGTGACAGCCCCCGTGAGAGTGCCTGCTGCGGCTGGCGCGGTTTCGACATATGTAGTCAAGGCTGGAGACTCGCTTTCCGTCATCGCATACCGCCACGGCATCAAGACCGCAGCATTGCGTGATGCCAACGGTATCAAGGGCGACAAGATTCTGGTAGGGCAGAAGCTGAAGATTCCTGCCGGTGGTAAACCAGTCGCTGCCGCACCTGTCGTAAAGAAAAGCAGCGCACCCAAGACGGAAGCGCCAAAAGCTGCTGCGGAAGCTGCCAAGCCCGTGAAAGCGGCCGCTGCCGCGCCTGTGACGACTGTCGCGCCGCCGCCCGAGCCGCCTAAGCCTGCGGTTGAGTCCGAGCCGGTGAAGGTCGAAACCGCGCCGCCGCCCGCAGCTCCTGTTGAGGATGCGAATGTGCAGACCTATACGGTCAAAGAAGGCGAGGATCTTTATGCCGTGGCCATTCGCTGGGGCGTCAGCCCGAGTGACCTTAAGACGCTCAACAACTTGAGTTCCACCGATCTCAAGGCGGGAACTGTGCTGAAGATCCCTAGCGGAGCGCAGTAGCAATCATAGCGGTAATGTTATGCGCAAAACGTTGACGGCACTGGCGACCACGGTGGTTTTTCTGCTGGGAGTGGGAGTCATCGTCTTGGCTTCGGCCAGTGCTGTTCGAGCGCAGGGGCTTTACGGTGATCCGCATTTCTTTGTAAAACGACAGTTGGTTTGGCTATTTTTGGCTATAGCTGTCGTGTTCGCTGTCAGTCGTTTCGATTACCACTGGTGGCGTGAAATACCAGCTTTCACCGTTGGCTTTTATGCCGCAGTTTTACTTGCGCTAGTTCTGGTTTTCATGCCTGGCATCGGGGTCAAGGTCAACGGCAGTTACCGTTGGCTGCAGCTAGGGCCAATCCGCGTTCAACCGAGCGAATTCGCGAAAATCCTGACGGTTGTCGCCGTGGGCGTCTGGTTTGACCGTATCGGTTGGCGTGTGCGGCAGTTCTGGAAGGGTGCGTTCATGCCCTGCGTGGGGCTGGCCGCAATCGCAGGGCTGATTATTATCGAGTCGGATTTCGGTGCCACGCTGGTTGTGATGTTTGTTGGCGGCGCTCTGATGTTTGTGGCAGGGACACGCATCTGGTATCTGCTCGGTTTTGGCGTGTGTGCCATTGTTCCGGCTGCGGCGATGATCGCGGCGAACCCCAACCGCATGGAGCGCCTGTTGGCTTGGTGGGCCAAGCGTAGCGGAGGCACCACAACCTCGCCCGCGGCCTATCATGTTGAGCAGGCGCTGGTGGCTTTCAAGAACGGCGGCCCTTGGGGTGTGGGCTTCAACCAGAGCATTCAAAAATACAACTACCTGCCGGAGGCGCATACGGATTTCATATTTGCCATCGGCGGCGAAGAGTTTGGCTTCCGTTTCACGTTAATCATACTGCTGGCGTTCGTGGCGATACTGGTGTGCGGGATGTTGATAAGTATGCGTGCGCCAGACCGGCTGGGCCGCCTGTTGGCTTTTGGCATGACCGTCTTGCTGGTGTTTCAGGCGGTCTTCAATATCGGCGTGGTCACTGATTGTCTGCCGACCAAAGGCTTGGCCCTGCCTTTTATAAGTTACGGTGGCACCAATCTGATCGCGGCGCTTTTTGCCGTTGGCACGCTGTTCAATGTAGGCAGGCATATCGACGTTTTTGATGAGCGAATGCACACGCAGGTGGTAAAGAACGCCGCAGTTCAATTGTGATCGGCTGTATTTCATGCCGCAGACTTAATAAAGGGAAAGAGTACAATGGCTGGCATATTCAAGGCATATGACATTCGTGGCATTTACGGCAAAGATCTGCATGATGAGACGGCCTACAAGATAGGCAGGGCGTTTGCGACTTTCACTGGTGCTCGCAAGGTGGTAGTGGCGCGCGATATCCGGCCGCATTCAGAACCGCTGTTCACGGCGCTGGCGCGCGGTCTTACCGAACAGGGCGCGGACGTGATCGACATAGGCTATGGATCAACGCCGATGTCGTACTTCGCCAACGGCAAGCTGGGTGCAGACGGCAGCGTGATGATAACCGCATCGCACAACCCGGCCGAGTGGAACGGCTTCAAGCTGTGCCGAGCGCAGGCCGTGCCGATCAGCGGTGCCACCGGCATCATGGATATCGAGCAGCTTGTGCAGAGCGGGAACTTCGCTCCGCGGCCTGACAGTCTCGGCACGGTCTCGTCTTATGACATTGTGCCTGAGTATGCAAGGCATGTGGCGACCTTCGCGCGGTTGAAACGGCCGGTAAGGGTCGCCATCGACTTCGCCAACGGTATGGGCATCTGGGAGGCCAAAACCTTGCAGGGGCTGTTGGAGTGGGATGGCCTGTTTGAGGAACCGGACGGCAGCTTTCCGAATCATGAGGCCAACCCCTTGCATCACGCGACTCTGTGTGACTTGCAGGCAAAGGTGCGCGGAGGAACTTACGATTTTGGGGTGGCGTTTAACGGAGACGCGGACCGCGCCGGTTTTCTTGACGAGAACGGTGAAATCATACCCATGGATTTACTGACAGCGCT
>JAQVQN010000323.1 GCA_028701555.1 Kiritimatiellia bacterium
CTCGCAAGGCTGATCCAGAAGTCCGTCCGCGCCGTCGGTAAAAATTTTCTTAAGTGCTGAAGCGTATTTTTTTGGCAAAACTCTCTGATTATGGCAAGTTAACGATGTTAAAATATCGTGGATCGCGAAACGCAAAAAAACTTGCCCTGCTAAGGCAGCATGGCTTTCAGCTCGCGGATCTCGTCGCGAAGCATGGCCGCGCGCTCGAACTCCAGCGCTTCGGCCGCCGCCAGCATCTCTGCCTCCAGCTCGCCGATCGCCCGGTGTACGTCATACACCTCGTGTGACTCTGCCGCCACCATGCGCTCTTCAACCCTCTGCGCTTCGGAGTACAGCTCCAGCGATTCGTTTATGGCTCGACTGATGCTCCGCGGCGTTATATTGTTCGCGATATTGTACTCTTCTTGCTTTGACCGCCTGCGGGCCGTAGTATCCATCATCTGCCGCATGGCCCCAGTCACCCTCTCGGCATACAGTATCACCCTGCCGTCAATATGCCGCGCCGTGCGCCCGGCAGTCTGAATCAATGACGTCTCGGAGCGTAAGAAACCCTCTTTGTCGGCATCCAGCACCGCCACCAGCGCTACCTCAGGCAGATCCAACCCCTCGCGCAGCAGGTTGATGCCGATCAGACAGTCAAACTCGCCTTTACGCAGGCGTCCCAAAATGTCGACCCGCTGGATCGCGTCTATGTCGCTGTGCAGATACTCCACCCTGATCCCCGTCTCGCGCAGATAAGCGGTCAAGTCTTCCGCCGAGCGCTTTGTCAGCGTGGTCACCAATACCCGCTCGCCGCGCTCGCCGCATTTGCGTATCTCCTCCATTACATCGTCGATCTGACCGTCCAGCGGACGCACCTCAACCGGCGGGTCCAGCAATCCGGTGGGCCGGATGACCTGCTCCGCAACGACCTCGCTTACCTCGCGCTCGTAAGGCCCCGGCGTGGCCGAGGTGAAAACTATCGGGCCGACCTTCTCAAGGAATTCGGTGAATTCCAGCGGACGGTTGTCCTTGGCCGATGGCAGGCGGAACCCGTGGTCCACCAGCGTCTGCTTGCGCGCCTGATCGCCATTGTACATGGCGCGCAACTGCGGCAGGGAAACATGCGACTCGTCGATGATTGTCAAAAATTCACCGTCGAAATAATCCAGCAGACAGGCAGGCGGCTCGCCTGCCGCGCGCCCGGCCAGATGTCGCGAGTAATTCTCGATGCCGTTGCAGTAACCCAGTTCACGCAGCATTTCCAGGTCGAAATCAGTGCGCTGACGCAGCCGCTGCGCCTCCAGCAGCTTGCCCGCGCGCTCCAGCTCGGCCAGCCGCTCTTCCAGCTCGCGCATGATCCTGCCCGTGGCGGAATCGATCTTGGACCGCGGCATCACGAAATGCTTGGCTGGCGATATCACCGAGCGCAGCAGCTTTATGCCAGTCTTGCCGGTGACAGGATCGAGCGTGCGGATTTCCTCGACCTCGTCGCCGAAAAAGGAAACGCGCACACCGTCGGTCTCGTATGACGGGAATATATCCACCGTGTCGCCTCGAACCCTGAAGGTGCCGGGCTGCGGTTCATAATCATTGCGCGTGTATTGAATCGCCACAAGCTGCTCGAGCATGCTGTCACGCTCCAGACATTTGCCCGGCGCGATGTCCACCAGCATCTCTTTGTAATCCTCGGGCGAACCCAGTCCGTAGATGCAGGAGACCGAAGCCACGATCACCACGTCGCGCCGCCCCAGCAGCGCGTTGGTGGCACCTAGTCGGTAGCGCTCGATCTCCTCGTTGATCGAAGCGTCTTTCTCGATGTAGGTGTCGGTCTGCGGTATGTAGGCCTCGGGCTGGTAATAGTCATAGTAGCTGACGAAATACTCGACCGCGTTCTCGGGAAAAAAACCTTTCAGTTCTGCGAAGAGCTGCGCCGCCAAGGTCTTGTTGTGCGAGATAATGATCGCCGGACGGCCCCAGTTACGGATCAGGTTGGCCATGGTGAACGTCTTGCCGGAACCGGTTACGCCCTCCAAAGTCAGACGACGGGCACCTGCCGCCAATCCAGCCGAGAGCGTTTCGATAGCCGCCGGCTGGTCGCCGGTAGGCTCGAACGCCGACACCAGCCTGAACTCTGCGGGACATGCCTTCATTGCCCTCGTATTCTCCCAGCTTAGTCGGCAACTGTAAAGCCCTTGTGCGCTTGGTACGCCGCATCAGGTGCGATGATCTCCCTAGTACGGGCGGCTCTTTCTTTACCGCGCCGTATACAGCAGCCACAACCCGCCTAGCAGCACCAGTATGCCGCAGACCTTTTTAAGGATCACCGCGCCTTTGGATTTCTCATTCCAATTCAGATAGTGCTGCACCGCCTCGCTGAATGTCCCCGCCAGCACGATCACACCGCAGTGCCCCACGCCGTAGAGCACCAGCAATAGAATTCCGTAAGCCAGATTTGTCGAAGCTAGACGGAAAGTCACGCCCAGCATCGGT
The DNA here is from genome assembly GCA_028701555.1 of Kiritimatiellia bacterium. GTDB lineage: Bacteria > Verrucomicrobiota > Kiritimatiellia > RFP12 > UBA1067 > JAQVQN01. The sequence continues at coordinate 2,473 of JAQVQN010000323.1, forward strand.
GCCATATAGGCGAAAGTGCACGGCCCCAGCGCCACGCCGAAAACCAAACCCAGCACGAACGCCGCGAGCATGCCCTTGCTCTTGATGCCTGGCTGCGCCGCGTTCGGCAGCGGCAGCCGGATCACCTCCAGCAGATACAGGCCCACCGCGAAGAAGATCGCGGCGACCCCGTAGTTGCCCCAGCGGCCAACATCGCCCATCATGCGCCCCGCCGCTGCCGTGACCGCGCCAATCACGCCGATGGTGATCAGGATGCCCAGCGAGAAGAGCAGCGAGATCGTGAAAGCCCGCCGCGTCGTCATCTTGCCCTGCTGATCGATGAACCCTACAATCAAAGGGATGCTCGCCAAGTGACAAGGGCTCAGCACGATGCTCAGAATTCCCCATATCACCGCCGCTGTCATCGCGATCGCCGGCGTTCCCTCCACCGCCCTGGTAAGACCTGCAAACAGATCCACTAACATGCTCCCCCCCTCCTTCAGCGCTGAGCGTTGGCCGTTGAACGTTGAACGTTATTAACCCCCAGCTCCTTCCACTTTCCTAAAATATCCTCTTTCGACATAAACCCCTCGTGACGGAACAGCTCCTTGCCTGCCGCGTCGAAGAAAATCTGCGTCGGGATCATTTTGACGCCGTATTTCTTGCCTTCGGCCTCGTTCTCCCACACATCGACGAACTCCGTCTTGAACGTGTCCGCGTAATTCGCCATGAGGTCATCCAGAATAGGCTTCATCATCTTGCACGGGATACATTTCCCGGCACCCAGATCCACCAGCCGCGGCAGTGCCTGGGCTTGAGCTACAGACGCCGCATCGGCCGCCTTCGGCAACGCCTCAACTGGATCTGTCTGCTTTGACTGCTTCAGAAGCATGACCGCCGCCGCCGCGGCAACAACCGCACCGATAATCGCAATTTCTTTTACTTTCATTCCAATGCTTCCTTATTTTTTACACTCGTCATTGCCCCCACTAAGTGGTCGCAATAACTCATTCATGCCGCCGCGAGTATCTTCCCGATCTCCGCCGCGCTGAGCACCTTTCCCACGCTTTTGACGACCCCGTCGATTGCAAGCGCCGGAG
>JAQVQN010000324.1 GCA_028701555.1 Kiritimatiellia bacterium
GGCGGGAGGCCCAGTTGTTCCAGCAAATGCGTGCGCACTATGGTTTTGTGGCACGGTTCTGCAACCCCGACGCAGGTCATGAAAAGGGGCATGTCGAGAACAAGGTCGGCTACAACCGGCGCAATCTGTTTGTCCCCGTTCCCGCCTATGACTGCGTGGAAACATATAACCGCAGTCTGCTCCAAGCCCATCAGACAAAAGCGAGTGAAAAACATTACAAGAAAGGCGAGTTCATCGCCAATCTTTTCCTGGAGGACTGCCGCGCTCTGAAGCGGCTTCCAAACCATCCCTTCAATGTTTGCCGTTTTCAGTATGTCAACGCAGACAGCTACGGCAAGGTTCGAATAGACGACCACCATTATTATTCCACCTGTCCAGAATTTGGCGGAACGGAGGTGCTGGTGGGCGTCAAAGCGCACAGCATCGAGATCTATGATGAGCGGGGCGTACTGACCGTCGTGCATAACAGGCGTTTCGGACCAGACCGGACAGACAACCTCGATTACCGGACCACCCTGGCCACTCTGACCAAGAATCTCGGGGCCTGGCGCAACAGCGGAGTTCGAGAAATGATCCCGGATAAGCTGCGGCAAAGCATGGACGAATTATGCCGGGAAGATCTTCGTCAGACGGTTCGAACCATGTCGTTGCTGACCCGGCAGTACTCCTTCGAAACCGCCGTTAAAGCCTTGGAAGCAGGTTTTGAGAATAACCGGACACATTTCGCCGACGCGGCCGTTCTGGCGGCGCGCATGATGGGGTATGGTCTGGACACGCCGCCGGAGCAAGGCCCGGATCTGACCGGCTACGACCTGCTGCTTCAGCAAGGAGACCAGCTATTAAAAGTCAATAGGGAAATTGAGGAAATTCAAAAGAAATATTGACTTGAATAGATAGAGAAAAATCGCAACTTGACAATAGAATATTGAACTAAGAAAGCATGCGAAGCGGACCCGTCAAGGAATAGGGTCCGCGAACAGTGGACAGTCCTTGAAGTCACGAGATTTAAGTTACACGAATTTCATAAGGCTTGTTGGCAGTAAGGACTGCGAAAATGGTATAGGTAAGTTTTCGTGCGACGGCGCCAATAGCGGTTCCATGAGATTTGCCTTCCCCTCGTTTTTTCTCGTAGAAAGCCTTGAAAACAGGGTCATTGCGGGAGGCGACAACAGCAGCCATCCAGATTGCCCGTCTCAGGAAAGGCGATCCGCGTTTTGAAAGTCGGTTATGCGAGCCGCTGAAGGATCCTGACTGCATGACGGTCGGATCGATTCCTGCAAACGCGACCAGCTTTTTAGGATTGGAGAATCTGGAGATATCTCCGATTTCACCGATAATGATCGCACCAATGGCTGGACCGACACCAGGGATTGTTGTCACAACCGAATTTACCTTTTCCAGCTGTTTGGCGATCCGCTCTTCAATCTGATCGATTTGCTTCTCTGTAAACTCAATTTGCTGGATAAGCAGCTGCAGCTGGAATGCAAAGGTTTCGTTGGCTATCCTGACGCCACAGGACGCCGATGCGGCGGATTTGAGTTCTTGGGCTTTGGCGGTGCCGAAGCGGCCGCGGCTGGCTTTTTTCAGCAGGGTGGACAACGTCTTGGTATTGACTTGAAGACACTGATCGGGTGTCCCGTAAGTTTTTAAGAAGACTTTTGAGCTTTCGCCGAAGACATCAGAGAAGAGCTTTTCGTATTCCGGGAAGACCTGGTCAAGCACAGCGACAACCTGCCGCTTATAGTCGGAACAGGTGTCCACCATACCCTCCCTGAACCGGGCAAGGTTACGTAAGGCGATGATGTCCTCATCAGCAAGAAGAGTAGGCTCATACTGGCCAAAACGCAGAACTTCTGCGATCAGGAACGAGTCGACGGAGTCGGTCTTGGTCTGACGGATATGAAAATTTCTCAGACTGTCGGACTGGATGGGATTGATGACACAGACATCGTAGGCTTTTTCGAACAGGAACGAGTACAATGCCAGCCAGTAATGTCCGGTCGCCTCCATTCCAATCGTGAGAGGTTCCTCCGAGGGGCGCTTTGTCTCAATGAATCCCAACAGTTTGGCATATCCCGCGGCATCATTGGCAAAGCGCAAGGACTGACCCAGATGCTTCCCCTCGCCAGTAATGATTCCAGCCTCGTGGTGATTCTTGCCAATGTCAATTCCCATGTACAGCATAACAGATCCCCTTATGAAAGATTTATGGGCAACCCTCACGCTCACACGGGATACAACCTCCTTGGACATACGGAGAAACACAAAAAGTGCTCAACATCCAGCTAATTCGTAAACACCCGCATGAGGTGAGGCACTAGTCTCCTTGACGAGGACATGCCTCAAGGCTAACCACCAGTGACACTCAACCCACATGCTGTTATTATCGCAGATTTTCTTAGTTCAATAAACTATTATCATCTGGCGATAAGTTTATTATAGGAGGCGCCTATGTTTTTTAGTTACACGGATTATGGCGAAACGCTTCAGATGTTTTCCCTGCAGCACCTTCTGTCCGTCCTGATTTATGCGGTGCTGCCCTGCGCGCTTCTCTTTGTTTTTGCAAGACGGCTGCGCGAGTGGAAAGGCGAGCCTTATCTGCGCGTTGGCATCGGTGTTTTCGGCCTTCTGCTGGAATTCGGCCTTTATGCGTGGCATATTTTCAGCGGAGGACAGCGGGACTGGCGGAACATCGTTCCGACGACGCTGTGCGGACTTTCCATTTATCTGGGGAGCTATGCCATGATCACGCTCGGGAAGCGCGTCAAACCGCTGGTTTTCTTTTATTCCTTCGGCGCCTATTTTTCCTTTTTAATCACGGATACGCCTTTCGGGTACGACCGCTTTCGCTATTACACCTATTTCGTGATCCACGGACTGATTATTTTTGAAGCGTTTTATCTGCTCCTTGTGAACCGCGTCCAAGTGGATAAAAAGTCTTTTCAAAAAGCCTGCATTGTCCTTCTGCCGATATTGGCAGCCTCTTTCGTCCTGAATCAGATTTTCGACATGAATTTTTTCTATATCCATTATCCGCCGTTCGAAGACTTTCCGGTCTACCAGCAGCTTTTTGACTGGAACCGTTATGCGTATACCGTCACGGCCTCGCTGACGTACTATATCCTGATGTCGGTCGTATACGGCCTTGGCCGGATTGGAATGAGAAAGCACAGTCTTCCGGCACAGACACAGAAAGACGGCGCCCCATGAAAGAGTTTGAGCTGACCGAATATATGAACGCCGGGATCCGGAATCTGGTTTCCGATGCCGTTCGTTCCGCCGATCGAAATCCGCGCCAAACAGCTTTCCTGCTGCGTTTTGCTCTGTCCTGCCGGAGGGCGGGACATCGTCGCGGCCGGTACGAAAAATCCGGCGTGCATATCCCCGCATTTTTAATTGCCAGCATCGCCGCGGACTGCAATCTGTTCTGCACCGGCTGTTATGCCAGGGCAAACCGTCTTTGCGATAAAACGGCGGGCTGCGGCGCGCGGAATGAAGGAGAGCTTTCGCCGTCCGGGGAAGCCGCGCGCGAAACGCTGACG
>JAQVQN010000325.1 GCA_028701555.1 Kiritimatiellia bacterium
CAGGCAGCTCGATGCGCTCACGCAAGCCGACACCGGGCTCGCGCAGACGCGCCGTCAGCACACGCGTGTCGCCGTCAGAGCGCCCGCCGATCATGATCTCCAGCGGGCAGGCTGCTGTGCCGAGTTTCATGCGCAGGGTGCGCTGCAACTCGTCACGCCGCTGATTCGCGAAACTGAGCACCGGCGCACGGTAGACGGCTTTGGACAACGGTGCGTAGACCACGATCGCCCCGTCGCTGGCGTAGAACGGTGCAGCCTGGCCTTTAGGCGACATCGGTTCAGGCAGGGTTGCTGACGCATTTTGTGCCTGTACAGGCGCAGCGCCAAAGCATAGAGCCGAAACTACCGCCAAAAAAGTGACATGCACAAACATGCCGAGATTGTCGCATCTTAACGCCGTTAGCGCAATTCGCTTCTGTTTCCAGAGTGCGATTTGGGTGCGATTTCATTGTATCGCACCGAGGATTCAGGAGTCCGGGTTCAGTTGTGGCGCGTTTCAGTTGTTGAGGTTGCCGCAATGGGAAGCGATATCGCTCGTAAGTCGAAGTGTTCGCGTGCTTCGCGCGCGGCCAGGGCAAAGGCGGTTACCACGTTCAGTGAGTTCTTGCGGCCGTACATCCTAATCCTGACCGCGCCATCACACAAGGCGACAACCTCGCGGTCGATACCGAAACGCTCGTTGCCCAGCACCAAAGCGCAGGGGAAACGCCATGCGCACTCGGCTATCTCCGGTGCCCCCGCAACGGTCTCGAGAGCCAGACACAGAGTTCCAGCCTGCCGCAGTTCTTTGATCACACCGCGTATGTCTTCGGCGTAGTGCCAAGGCACCAGCTTGTCGGCGCCGAGCGCCGCTTTGGCCACCTGCGTCTGATCCGGCAACGCCGTGTAGCCGCATAAAATCACCTCTGCCGCGCCTAAGCACTCTGCGGTCCGAAAAACCCCGCCCACATTGAAGGCCGAGCGCAGTGAATCAACAACCACGGTCAGCGGCATCGCGACTCCCGCCGCAGGGCCGTCGGGCAAGTCCGCATCAAGTATCTCCACATCCGTGACCTTGCGGCGTGCCACCTCGCGCTCCACCGGAACCAGCACGCTCCAGAACTGACGGCGCGACATCTGCGGATCGAGCAGGCGGGCAAGCCGGGATAGACGCGGCAGTAAAGGCTGTTGCGCGAACCATTCACGGCAATCGGCCAGCCCGCCGCAACGCAACGTTGCATCAGACCACGATGCGTCCACACGCAGCAACCGCTCCAGCGCCTCCTTCCACACCGGCGACTGGCGACATGCGACTGGCGACTGACGGGTACACCTCATCCTCTTGCCTCTTTTCAGCGCAGCGGTTCCAGAGTGAAGCCGTACGTGTAGTCGCGGTCTGCCGACAACTGATACTCTGGCCACGGGCGCGCGCCCCAACTGTTCTCGCCAGCCAAACCCATCTGACCGTAGTCCAGGTTGAGCACCCAGTCACCGCAAGGCTCCAGCTCCCACGGATGCTTGCGCGACTCCAGCTCGTTGAGCGTGTAGGGCGACACGCTGAAGTTGATTTTAGGATCGCCAGTGACCCGGATGCCTTTGTTGTCGGCATCCGTGAAAGAGACCCAGAAAGTGTCGGTGCGGTTACCGCTCTCCTGCGGCTCAACGTAAGGGAAATAAAAGGCGGCGGCATCCAGCGCGTACAGACCGAAAAAAGCCGAGGCCTTGCGGTCGGCGTAATTCTCGTGCGGGCCGCGTCCGAGCCATTTCACACGGTCGTAGTCGCGCGGTATGCGGGAGGTCATGCCGACACGCGGCAAGGACGCCAGTCCATTCCCTTCAGGTTTGAGCCTGAAGGCCACACGGATACTGCCGTCGGTGAAGAAGGTGTAGCCCAGCGAACCTGAGGTTTCGGCGGCCGCGGGATAGGCCAGATCGATTATCACGCGCCAATTCCCGTCAACCTCGCGGTACAGCCGTACGCCGCGCGCCGTGCGTTTGGCTGCGGCATCGCGCCAGACCGCATGTCTCTCGGCCATGCGGTTGCCGCGGTCGTTGTCGGTCGGTGCGCGCCAGAAACAAGGCTCCAGCGGCGACAGCAGCATCTCGCGCCCGTCGACTTTCCACGATACCAGCGCTCCATCGGTCTTGCTGACGCGGGCCGTAAAGTCCGAACCGGTGACTTTGATCTCGGTCTCGCTCTGGTCGGGATTGATGGCTTCGCGCCCGACTGTTCCGCCCGCCACCGGCGGCGGCGTTTCCGAAGGCACCTCAACCTGCGAGCGCGCGACCACATGCCCTTTTTCAGCCCACTTCTCGCGTTTCAGGGAATGAAAGCTGAAGTTCCATGTGCTGACACGCGCCGTGTAGGCTGGACGCCGCGCCATTGCTATCGGCAGCGTGATAATCTTCTCGGTCTGCGGCGGCAAGTCCAGCCGGCCCAGCGATCCTTTGTCGATTATTTCACCGTTTTCCTCGAAGGTCCATTGTCCGCGGAACGTATTCAGATTGCTGAAAAAAGCATCGTTCCTGATTCTGAAGATACCACGCGTCACATCCACTCCTTCAACGCGGATGTTCTGATAACAATGAAAAACCTCGCTGACTTGCGGCGTGAGGCGCCGGTCCGACTGCACCAGCCCATTGCAGTTGAAGTTGTCATCATTGGGATAATCGCCGTAATCGCCCCCGTAGGCCCAGAACCAGTGCGCTTGCCCTGCTTGTGCTTTACCCTCCGGAACTGGTTTGCGCAGCGCCTGATCCACAAAATCCCAGATGAAGGCACCCTGCAGGTTCGGATAGGCGTTGATCACGCGCCAATAATCGGCCAGATTGCCGGATGAGTTGCCCATCGCATGCGAATATTCGCACAGGATGAAAGGGATTGTTGTGTCGTCGCGCTTGCCGTAGGCCTCAATCGTCCGCACTCCGGCGTACATGGTGTCCACATAGTCGTGAGGGCCATTGCCCTGGTTTTGCACAATGCGTCCAGGATCACGAGCCTTGAACATGTCGTAGGCCACGCTGAAAAAGTCAGACTCTACGTTGTTCTCATTGCCTAAAGACCAGATAATGATCGATGGGTGGTTCTTGTCGCGCTCCAACATACCGGTCTGGCGGTTCATGGCTGCGGCGCGGAAGGCGGGATCGATCACGGGGTTGCGCGGCGAATTGTCGATGCCGTGGGTTTCGAGGTTGGCCTCGTCCATTACATACAGGCCGTATTCGTCGCAAAGGTCGTACCAGCGCGGATCATTTGGATAATGGCAGGTGCGAACCGCGTTGATATTGTTGCGCTTCATGATCCGTATGTCTTCGAGCATGCGATCCATAGACACCGCGTATCCGTGGTCCGGATCCATCTCGTGCCGGTTCACGCCCTTGAACAGCACCGGTTGTCCGTTAACCAGAATTTGGCTGCCGCTGGTCTCTACCTGACGGAAGCCGACCTTCTGCGGTATTGCGCAGAGCGTGCGCCCTTCGGCATCTTTGAGCGTCAGAAGCAACTTGTACAGGTTAGGGTGTTCCGCCGACCACAAGCGCG
>JAQVQN010000326.1 GCA_028701555.1 Kiritimatiellia bacterium
CCCTCGCCAAATTGGATACGAGTCCCGCGCCCCTGTTCATGGCCTCGACCACGCCGCTTGAGAACCGCTTTTTAGCCCTGAACCAGTTGAGGATCAGGTCTTCGTGTTTGCGCAGCGTCTTGACGAAGGCCTTGACGGGTTTCAGGCGGCTCCTGTTCGCGCCGCGGCACCAGCGGCGCAGGCATTTGGAAATCCGCGCGCGGCGGGACGATCAAGGACGCGCAGACCGGCGCAATAAAGTTTGTAGGCCCCTGTCCGGTTGTTCTCAAAAACAATCGAGCCCCCGTCCGGAGACCAGCACGGTGATTTAGAATTGCCTGCACCGGTCTCCAGCCTTATCAGATCGCCACAGCGGGGGTCGATAACATATACGCCCCAAGCCGGATCTCCATCACTGAAGCCCGTGAACGCGATCCGTTTGCCGTCCGGCGACCAGACCGCCTCGGTGTCGTTGCCGGAGCCGAAAGTAAGCTGCCTGACGCCGTCAACCTTGACCCGGGAACCGCCCGAGAGGCAACCGCATGATGCCAATGACAGCAAAAGACAAATGCGCCCGATTGTTCGTGTCATTTAATGCCTTCCCTTTTAATTTTTTCAAAGAATAACATGCAAAGCATCGCAACAGCAAAACACAAAAATTGCATTATAGGCACATAATTAGCACGATTAGAACATTTGTGGCTTATAGCATCAGCTCCCCTATAAAACTGCTTGATTTGCGATTTTGAGTTTTAAAACTCAGCGGCAAACTGCTAATATCATACGGAAAAGTTTTATGGATGTGGCGGCACTTAAACTTGGAGTAAACAATGTCACTGTATGAATACGCTAATGATTTGGACACACCTGTGCATCCGGTCAGTGCTCCTGACTACATGCCTGCCGAGCAATTGCGCGCCATGCAATTGCACCGCCTGCAAGGATTGGTAAAAAGGGTTTATGAAAACGTCCCGCTGACCCGCAAGCGCATGGAAGAACGCGGGGTGCGCCCCGAACATATCAAAACCCTGAAAGATATTTCTCTTTTGCCATTTATGCTTAAAACCGACCTGCGTGACGAATACCCTTTCGGACTTTTCGCCTCGCAGATGAATGACATTGTCCGGTTCCACTGCTCTAGCGGAACCACCGGCAAGCCGATCGTCATCGGCAACACACAAAACGATATCGACGTGTGGCAGAACGGCTGCATGCGTGCGTTGGCTATGTGCGGAGTGCGTAGTTCCGACGTAATGCAGGTCGCTTATGGTTACGGACTTTTCACGGGCGGTCTGGGGCTGCATTACGGCGGCGAAGGTTTAGGCTGCGCCGTATTGCCGATCTCGGGCGGAAACACCGATCGCCAACTAATGCTGATGAAAGACATGGGTGTGACTGTCATAGCCTGCACCCCTAGTTATTTCCTGCACCTGATTGACGAAGGCATGAAAAAGGGCATTGATTTCAAATCCGACATGCGCCTGAAACACGGCATCTTCGGCGCTGAACCTTGGACTGAAGAGATGCGCGCCAAGATCGAGAGCCTTACCGGCATACTTGCGCACGACATTTACGGTCTGACCGAAATATGCGGCCCGGGTGTAGCCAATGACTGCGCGGCCCGCCGCGGTCTACATGTTTTTGAGGATCACTTCTACCCGGAGATTGTGGACCCCGAGACTCTGGAACCGCTCCCGGACGGAGAGCAGGGAGAATTGGTCTTCACAACCCTTACTCGCACCGGCACACCGATGCTGCGCTACCGGACACGCGATATTTCGCGCATATATGCAGAGCCTTGCCCGTGCGGACGAACTATCAGGGCCATCGAAAGGATTAGCGCCCGCACCGACGATATGCTGATTATCCGCGGAGTCAACGTTTTCCCGTCACAGATCGAAGCCGGTCTGATGTCAATCGAATGCGTTTTACCGCATTATGTCATAGTCGTTGACAAGGATGGCGACCTAGACACCCTGGAAATAAAGGTCGAGGTCACAAAAGAGGTGTTCAGCGATGACATTAAATCACTACAAATTCTGCGCGCGCAAATAGCGCATGCCGTGCAGAAAATCATTAACATCAGCGCCAAAATCACACTTGTTGAGCCGCATACCTTGCCGCGCAGCGAGGGTAAATTACGCCGTGTCACTGACATGCGTAAGAAAAACTGAACCAATAAAAAGAACCGATAAAGTCAACTTCTGTAGAGGAGAAAAATGAAAATTCATCAAATATCGCTTTTTCTGGAAAACAAACCCGGGCACCTTAACGCCATCTGCCGTACTCTGGCAGAGAATCAAATCAACATCGTGACACTGTCGCTGGCAGACACTCAACAATTCGGCATAGTGCGCCTGATTGTAGAAGAGTGGAATAAGGCGAAAGAGGTGTTGGAGAATGCCGGTTATGTCGTGAACGTGCGGGAGGTCGTGGCCGCGACAGTTGCGGATTGCCCCGGCGGCATGGCCGAAGTGCTGGAGATCATCGGCAAATGTGGCGTGAACATCGAGTACATGTATGCTTTTGCCTTCCGGCACGGTTCTGAAGCCGTGTTGGTGTTCCGCTTTGACAACCCAGACCGCGCCATCGAAGCTCTAAAGGCCGCAGGACGCGATGTTCTGGATGCCGTAACCCTTTTCAACGAAGCCAAGTGAGCGTGATGAATACTGTACCGGTAATCGAGAACAGAGTCTGGCAACCTGAATTAGAGTGCATGCCGCTACCGGAAATGCGTTCATTACAGGCTCAGCGGCTGCACGAGACTGTTATCCGTGCCATGCGTGTGCCTTTTTACCGTGATAAACTCGAAAAGCTTGGGGTCACACCGGCTAATATTAAAGGCGTAGATGACGTGCGGCGCTTGCCGTTGACAGAAAAAGCCGATTTTCGCTCAAATTATCCGCTAGGATTGACAGCGGTTCCTCGTAGCGAGATCGCTCGTTTCCAAGGTACCAGCGGCACTACCGGCAAACCTACCTGGACTGCCTACACCCGCAATGATGTCGAGCACTGGGCGGATCTTTGCGCGCGATTTCTGGTCAGTGGCGGTCTGCGCCCTGATCACACCGTGCAGATATCTTTCGGCTTTGGCCTTTTTACAGGGGGCTTCGGGCTGCACAACGGGGTGCAACGCGTTGGCGCGGCAATCCTTCCGGTATCGAGCGGTAATTCCGTCCGGCAGATCATGTGCATGCAGGATCTGCGTCCGGAGGTTCTGATATGCACTCCCTCGTACGCGCTTAAATTGATGGACGACATCATTAACGGAGGCCTGGACCGTTCATCGATAGCTTTGGAGCACGCGCATTTCGGCGGCGAGCCTTGGACCGAAGCCATGCGTGAGCGAATCGAGAGCGGCCTGGGCATACTCTGCTGGAATAATTACGGAATGGCGGAATGCGGAGGGCCCGGTCTTTCCGGCGAATGTGCTTTCCGCAACGGCATGCATATCCAAGAGGATCAATTTATTGTTGAGGTCATAGATCCAGAAACTCTGGAAACTCTGCCGGATGGCGAAAAAGGTGAGCTGG
>JAQVQN010000327.1 GCA_028701555.1 Kiritimatiellia bacterium
TCCGCCGTCAAACTCGAATACCGCCAGACAGTTGTCCAGAACCCCGTCCTTTCGGGTGCACCGCATATAGGGCGTCACGCGCTCGGGCGCGCCCATTATCGATACCATGATATCGATCAGGTGGCAGGCCAAAATGTACTGAATGCCGCCCTTGTACTGCTTGATGAGATCCCGGTAGCCATGGCCGTCGTAACGCCCCATGGCCGCGTCGAGATCGTACACGTTGCCGATCAGCCCTTCCCGCACGGCCTTGATGCAGAACTGCACGGCCGGGTTGTTGCGGTACATATACCCGACCTGCACGGTCAGCCGCGACGCCTCCGCCTCGTCAAGCAGTTGTTTGAGCGCGGGCAGCGACTCGCCGCACGGCTTATCCAAGTGGATGTGTTTGCCTGCGCGGACGCAGTTCAATGCCACCGGCACGTTCAACCGCTCTTCGGTCTCAACCGCCACCGCCTGGAGTCCGGGAATCGCCAGCAGTTCCTCCTGGCTCATCCACGGCAGCCCCTTGTAGCAGTCGTTATCCGGTGCCTTGCCAAGCTTGTCGGGGTCGTCGCCCGCGACACCGACCACCTCGAAAAGATCCGTCAGCCTGCGCAACGTGCCGATCTTGGTGGCGTGCTGGTTGCCGGTACCGATCTGAGCGATCTTGATGGGCTTGCGCTGGGCGGAAGCGCCGTCCTGACCGCGGGCCATGCTTCCGGGCAGGGCGAGCCCTGCCGCGGCAAAACTTGATGCCGCCACAAACGCGCGGCGCGATAATTCGGTGTCTATACGCATGACATCATACCTCCCCTATAAATTGGCCATTTTGTCGCACTAAAGCCGTGTTGAAAAGGTAGGGCGGTTTCCCCGAAACCGCCGCGGACGCCTCGGGGAGGCATCCCTACCAACACCTTAAACCTTTCGGTTATCCTCTCGTTTTTGCCAGGAACCCCGGGCGACCGGCGCACCTCTTTCTACTTTACCGCTTCACTCTTTGAAACACATCCCTTTCAACACCGTTTGATTGACATTATAAACTTCAGAAGCGCAAAGGCATATTGGCTAGGTGGCCAATGCCCGACGCGGCCGAAGCCCGCTGATTAGCCGCATAGAACGCCAGGAACGCATAGACAGGGACACCTTCATTATTCCATCCGCGTACGAGTTGGGTCTGTCTGGCTCACGCCGTTTTATCTGCGCTCTATGCGCTCTTTGCGGCTATTATTATTTCTCTCTTATCGTTCTACCCTGATCGCGGGCCGATTGGCCGACGCCTAGATTTTGAGGATACCCTTCTCGAATCCCCGCGTCACCGCCTCGGTGCGGGCCGATGCGCCTAGCTTCCGAAGTATGGCCGAGACGTGCGCGCGTGCAGTCCGCCGCGATATGCCCAGCAGCTTGCCGATCTCCCCGTTCGAAAAACCCTGGCGCAGGAGGTTGAGGACTTCCTGCTCGCGCTGCGATAGCGTCTCGCCACTCTCGTCCCCGTCCAGGCAACCCAGCCCCGTCTGCTCGGCGACGCCCTGCCGCTCGAACACGCCGCGGATCGCCGCGAACAGCACGTCAGGATCCACGCTCTTGGTCACGTAACCTGCCGCGCCAGCAGACATGGACTGTCGGTAGTCCTCCTTCGCCTCGGAAGAGGTCAGCATCAGCACGCGCGCCTGCGGCTCATCCGCCTTGATCTGCCGTAGCACTTCGATGCCGTCGAGCCCCGGCAGGCTGATGTCAAGCAGCACAACGTCGGGCTTGTGTTCGCGCCAGCAGGCCAACGCCGAAAGCGCGTCGCTCGCCTGCGCCACGACCGAGAAACCGGGCTCTCCCGAAAGCAGGTTCGCCAGACCCGCCCGCATCACCGGATGGTCGTCCACCAGCATCAGCCGGATCGTGCGGCCTGCCTTTCCGCTCATCACACACTCCTCAATTAAGGCTGTCAGCCCGTCTCACCCATGTCGGCGTCATACTCCCGCAGCAGGATTGTCACGCGCACAACCGTGCCGCCGCCCGGACGGCTTTCGATTGCGAGGTGCCCGCCGAGCCGTTCCGCGCGCTCGCGCATCACGTCGAGACCGAAGTGGCTGGCGCGGGTGCCGCGCCCATCCTCATCATCGAGACCGCATCCGTCGTCGCGGACTTCGACCTCAACCTTCTCGCCCTCGCGCCGAACCGTCACCTGAATATGGCCGCAGGCAGCGTGTTTCTGCGCGTTCAGCAGAGCCTCCTGGATTATCAGCAGCAGGTTGCCGCCAACGAACTCCGAAACATCCTCGAACTCGCCCGCCGTGCGGCACGTGATCGCCGCGTCCCCGGTGCCGCGCGCCCTTTCAACGATCGCCTCCAACGCTGGCTCGAAGCGCTGTCCATGCACCTGGAGGCTCCTGAGCGTCCAAACCGAGTTGCGCAGCTCGTCGGACGCATGGCTCACCATGCGGCGCGCCACGTCGAGCTGGGGCCGCGCCGCCGCGTCGCCTTTCTGACACGCCGCTAGCTGGAAGCCAATACCGCCGAGCGTCTGGAGCAGCGTGTCGTGCAGGTTAGCGGCCAACCGGTTACGTTCGCGCAGCGTCACTGCGAACTCAAGGGCCGCCTCGCGCCGGCAGTGCATCTCCTGCGTCAGACGGCTCGCGGTTTCCTGCACCCGTCGGTGCAGGAGCAAGACCCACACCGCACCAGCAAGAATAACGGACATCAGAAGGGCCAGCGCCATCAGCAGCCGCGCCACCGTCCACCACGAAGCCTGCCGCAGAACCACGACATCGTCCGCCGAACGCAGCAACAGTTCCACCTGCGGCCGCGTGACGGTCGAGAGGTCATTCGGATGCCAGATGTCCAGCATCACGACACCTGTGAGCGACAGTTCACTCTCCGTGCGCAGTTCGGGCAGGCTCACGCCGCGCTGCCCGCGCAGCGTGGCCTTAAAGCTGACACCGGATTTTTTCAGCCTCAGTACCCGGGTGCCGTTGTCCATCCGAATATCCTCTGTCAGCGTTGCCTCGCAGCTCACCAGTGCTCCGTCGAAGTCGCCCGGCTCGGCCATCACGCCGTTATACAGGGCGAATTCGTTGGCTTGCACGATCTGTTCGGCCGAAACGCGAAGCGGCGCGGGCGGAGGCTCCTGCCCGAGCTTGCGCACTAAGGCCTCGGAAAGCCCGCTGACGGCGCGGCTGCGGTCCACAAAGCCGACGATCGCCACGCGATCGCCGGGCGCGAGGTCGATCGGCTGGCGCGTCTGTATCCTCAGACCGGTCTCGCCGTCATGCACAAAGAACATGCAGCCCAGCTCCGGGGCAACGCCCTGCAGGCTGCGGTAGGGCCAGACCGCGTCGTCCAGAAATGAGATCGGCACACGCTCGGCATAGGTGACGACGCCCTCCACGTGCAGGCGGAACTTTCCGCCGAGATCGCTCCTGTGGTTTCCC
Organism: Kiritimatiellia bacterium; assembly: GCA_028701555.1. Taxonomy (GTDB): domain Bacteria; phylum Verrucomicrobiota; class Kiritimatiellia; order RFP12; family UBA1067; genus JAQVQN01. The sequence continues at coordinate 3,405 of JAQVQN010000327.1, forward strand.
ACCTCGATAAGCGGGACTTTAGGCGCTTCAAAAGGCGCGTTGCGCGGCGGCCCCTCCACGGTGAGGTCACTAAGCGCGTTGACGAAGACCGAAGCCATTAGCAGTTC
>JAQVQN010000328.1 GCA_028701555.1 Kiritimatiellia bacterium
CAAAGAGTTGCGGCCCGCGTTTAAAGAGGTCAAGGAGGGGGTGGCCTTGCTGTTCGGCCCGACGCCAGGCGAGCCGCTGCCGGCTTTGCCGCGCAAGATATACGGGCAGACGCGTTGGGAACAGGCCCGCAAAAGGGCAAAGCAGGTCATGTTCGAGGAGGTTTGGGACTATACGGACGGAGGCAGCCGGAAACTGTTTAAGCCGCGTAAGGAGCTGTTCGCGGGTACGGCTTTATATCCGGTTTTTGACATGCTGCAGGACGACTTGCCGCAGCTTATGCGTCCACGCTTGACTTTCTATCCAAAGTTTTTAACCGACGCCTCGATCGACGCGCATTTCTTCGGAGGCATCGGACCGGAAGTTATGGGCACAGTTTATCTGGCTTTAGGAGCTATGTTGATAGCGGTGCCTTTGGGGCTGGTGTCGGCAGTATATTTTCAGGAATATGCCACGGATGGTGCGCTGATGGCCTTTCTGCGCTCATGCGTCAATACGCTGGCCGGAGTCCCCAGTGTCGTTTTCGGACTTTTCGGGCTGGCCTTTTTCATCAACACCATGAAGGTCTCTCAAGGCAAAAGCGTTTTGGCGGGAGCGTTGACGCTTTCATTGCTGGTTTTGCCAACGGTAATACGATCAGCCGAAGAGGCGATTGCGGCGGTGCCGCGCTCGTATAAAGAGGGTGCGCTGGCTTTGGGGGCTGGCAAGTGGCGCACGATTATTACTATTATTTTACCGGCGGCGCTGCCGGGCATCCTGACAGGGATTGTTATCAGCATGGGGCGCGCGGCAGGCGAAACCGCGCCGATCATCTTCACTGCGGCTGTGAGCGTCGGTAAAATGGTTAATTTGTCAGAGGTTGGGTCATTGCCCACGCCGGCATTGTCTTGGAACTTGTATAATTTGTGTACAGAACATGAAGCAGTTGACCAGATCAGGCATGTCCAGTATGGCATGGCGGCCACGCTGGTGCTGATTGTGCTGGCACTGAACCTCACGGCGATCTTGATACGTGCACGTGTGGCTAAACGGCTTAAAGGGTGAGAAGAAGTTCTAAAGTTCTAGAGTTCTAAAGTTCGATAGTTCTAAAGTTCTAGAGTTCTAAAGTTTGAGCGTTCTAAAGTTTGAGAGTTTTAAAGTTTGAGAGTTTTGAGCGATGATTGAAAAAATGACAACGGATACGGCACATGTGGAAGCGCGAGGCTTCTCGGTTTTTTACGGAGAGCACGAGGCTGTTTGCAAGGTCGATCTCGCCATACCATCGTGCAGGGTTACGGCGATAATCGGTCCCAGCGGTTGCGGCAAAAGCACTTTCCTGCGCGCAATAAACCGTATGAACGACCTGATAACGGGATGTCGCACAAAGGGAGAACTTTTGTTTGATGGGCAGGATGTTTACGGAAGGGATGTTGACGCGGCTGTTCTGAGGCGCAGAATCGGAATGGTCTTTCAGAAACCCAATCCATTTCCGAAAAGCATATATGACAATGTAGCTTATGGGCCGCGCCTGCACGGCAGGCGAAACAAGGCGGAGTTGGATGTTATAGTTGAGCAGAGTCTGGTCGGAGCGGCCTTGTGGGATGAGGTCAAAGACCGTCTTCACAAGAACGCTCTGGGGCTTTCAGGCGGGCAGGCGCAACGCTTGTGTCTAGCCCGGGCATTGGCGGTCAAGCCGGAAATGCTGCTGATGGATGAGCCGACCTCGGCACTTGACCCTAAAGCCACGGCGCGTATCGAGGAATTGATCGTGCAACTGCGCGGACAGTACACCATTGCAATTGTGACGCATAACATGCAGCAGGCGGCACGGGTTTCAGACATGACGGCTTTTTTTTACGAGGGGGATCTTGTAGAATACGCTCCAACCAAGGAGCTGTTCACGCGTCCCCGCGAGAAAAAGACAGAGGACTATATCACCGGCAGGTTTGGTTGATCAGAAGAGGAGGATGGCTGATGAATCCGATTTTTATGCGTGAGCGGGACATGCTCAAAGAGGACATTTTGAGTTTGGCGGGCGAGGTGGAATTGCGTCTAAACGAGGTGCTCAAGGCGGCTGAGCAGCGTGACAGGGAATCTTTGTTAAACTGGATTGACCGTGATTCCGAAATAGACGAAGACGAGGTTAAGATCGAAGAGGATTGCCTGAAGATTTTGGCCTTGCATCAGCCGGTGGCGCGAGACCTTAGGTTTGTGGTGGCTGTGTTAAAGATAAACAATGATCTTGAACGCATCGGGGATATTGTGGTCAACATTGCCGAGAAAGGCTTACGTCTCTCCGATGCTCCGTCCATAGACATTTTCAGTTGGCTGATACACATGGGCAAGGTTGCACGCGAAATGCTGAAAGGCAGTTTGGACGCTTTTGTGACTTTGGATGTAGCCAAGGCCAGAGAAGTGATTTTACGGGATGACGAGCTTGACGCCATGAAAAAAAAGGTGTCGGAAACCGTGGTGGACCGCATAACCGCTGCGGATACCGGCACTATGACGGGTGCGTTATTATTGATGACGGGCGTGGCACGCGATCTGGAGCGGATAGGGGATCACGCCACAAACATCGCCGAGGATGTGTCGTATCTATCAGAAGGCATGATAGTGCGGCACAAACGTGTAACGAATTAAAATCAAGGGCGATTATGTCTGACGAAAACATAATGATTGTCGAGGACGATGCGGACATTAGAGAGTTGCTGCGTTACAATCTGGAACGTGAGGGTTTTAAACTTCACGAATGCGGTTCGGCGGAAGAAGCCAAGGCTTTTCTGGCGCGCAGGTTGCCGGATCTGGTGATTCTTGACTTGATGCTGCCGGGAAGCGACGGCTACGCCTTCTGTCGGATGATGCGCGCCGACGAGCGCACCGCGAAAATACCGGTGATCATGGTCACGGCCCGCGATGAGGATGCCGACATCGTGGCGGGTCTTGAAGTCGGGGCGGATGACTATATCACCAAACCGTTCAGCTCGCGGATATTGTCAGCGCGTGTGCGGGCGGGCTTGCGACGTTCGGCTGTAGAACCGGAAGACGGACAGGATATATTGACGAGGGGGTTAATCGAGATTGATCGTGCGCACCATGTGGCCAAGATTGAAGGTAAAGCGTTGGTTTTGACGCTCAGCGAATTTAAGATTCTCAATTTGTTAATGAAAAGGCCGGGCGTGGTTTTCTCGCGCTATCAGATTGTCGATGCCGTGCATGGCGCGGATTATCCGGTGACCGACCGTTCCGTAGACGTTCAGATTGTCGGGCTGCGGCGCAAAATGGGTAAGCACGGCGGTCAGATTGAGACCGTACGCGGTGTGGGGTATCGGATGAAGGTGGAGTAACGTGAAGAAACGACTGATTTTCTGGGATTTCTTCGGTGTACATAGCATGTTGTTGTTGCTGGCGGCAGGTGCGGTAGCTTTCTACAACTGGCATGCAGGCCGTGCCGCCTTCATGCGTCAATGGGTCCGCGAGTTGGAGGTGCAGGCCAGCATGGCGGCGGCATTGTTGCCTGATGCTGACGGCGA
>JAQVQN010000329.1 GCA_028701555.1 Kiritimatiellia bacterium
CCAGAATCCGGCCGACCACATCCGCATCCACGGGGTCATTACCCAAGGCGGTCTGGCCGCGAACATCATTCCTGACAAAGCCGTGCTCTCCCTGCTGGTGCGCGCCCGCACGCTGCGCGCCATGGAAGATGCCGCAGCCATGACCGAACGTTGCGCGCGCGGTGCCGCCGAAAAACCGCTCCTCACCCGCGACGCCTATTGCCGCCGGTTTGACTAATCGTCTGTACAGGAATATCTTTAGGACAGGATTTCCGACGGCTTATAACTTGTCGGGCTGGCACTCAGCGCAGCGTAATACGCCCCACACTGTAGCGTCGCGCACCGTCATCGCCGTCCATCGGCAGCGCCAACACCGGCTTGCCGTCACGCCTGCCGACCGACACAAAAACTTCATAAGTCCCCGGACGCGTCGCCGGCGCCACATGCCCCGCACGGAACCGGCTCGTACGCGCCACTGCCGCCGCCGCACCCGGCGCACCCGTAGGCAGTTCGCGCACGTCCAGCCCCTCATCCACCAACACCGCCACCAGCCCACCCTTGTCGTCCTTCAGCGTCAACGCCGGAAAGCCCCCGCCGTAACACGGTGCCACGCCCGCGTTCGCCCATGCCCACGAAACGCCGAACCACTCGCCTGCCTTCGCCTCTGCCGCGAAGCTTATCTCACGCAACTGGATGCGGTACCCCAGCCGCCGGTTGATCCGGTCAACGACCTCGCGGTTCTTCTCCAGAAACTCCTGCGGCCACCAGTGCACCGACATGTAGCTCGCGCGGTACTCCTCCACCGACTTCAGCAGCAGTTCCGGATCCCATGCCTTGCAATGTAGCGACGAGCCGTAGTGCTCGTGCTCAAGGATCACCGGCAGTTTCGGCCAATACCGCGCCGCCTGATCCGCGTGGAACCAAGAGTTCGGCGGGGGCTGCACTAGGATACTGTCGTCGCGCAGCGTCACCCCGCGCTCCCGCGCGTAATCCAGAAGCGGATACTCGCCGGAACAATTCTCCGGCCCGGACACATCGTCGCTGATGCATAGCAATGTGCGAGGAAACAGCCGCACGTGCAGGTCGATATGCCGACGCACTTCCTCGTCCATCCTCTTCTGCGGCAGGCGGCTGCTCGCCACCGTGTGCCCCTCGCCCCACAGTCCGTACGACCCGATGTCGATAAACGCCACGTCCGGGTTTCCGTCATATCGTGCGGCCATCGCCTTCAGAAAATTCTCCAGCTTCGCCAGAAACACCGGATCCACGAAATCCGGATCCCAAAACGCGCCCTGCTCCGAAACCCCCCTGCCGTAGTCCCAATACACCCCCTTCGCCCCCGCCGCCTTCACCCACTCCGGCGTGGCGTAGCGCAGCCAGCTTTCGGAGCAGGTGATACGGAAAGCCACCTGCCCCCCGCGCGCGATCCAGCGCTGCGCGGGAGTGTCGAGCAGCGCCCAGTTGAACACCCCTTCCTCCGGCTCCACATACGCCCAAGGCACCCGCAGGTAAACCACCGAGCACCCCGGGAACCACGCCAGAGCGTCGGAGGGCTCAAGACGCGACCCGTAGTTTCCCGGCATATTGGAGTAGAAGTGCATAGTCCACCCCATGCCGGGATTCACCAGTGCCCTCCCGTCATCCTCCGGGCGCACAGTCACGCGAGCCTGTCCCCGCACCCATGCCGACACGCAAACGCAAGCCGCCGCCAGCAACCACCTCCACTTCATAAGCCCCTCCACTTCATCTGACTTAAGTCATAAATGTACAACACCTCAACACAATCAAATAAATTAACGCTAGAAAACCGCTTTCGCCTTCCGTATCATGTTACTTTTTGTGCTAAGTGTTGTTCAAGGAGATTACTATATGCGTTTAATCAAACTGCTCTGCGCTGTCTCACTAACCTTCACCGTTTTATGGTGTGGTTGCGGCAAACAGCGCGAGGAAAAACCTTCGCCTCCCGCAGCTTCTGAACAGGCCCCCGCCCCTGAGCATGTGGTCGCTATGGTCAACGGCACCCCCCTGACTTGGGCTGAGATGGAGCAGCGAGCCATGGGGTTCCTTAAAGACGATGTAGAAACCAACCACCTCATAATTCCCACAAACCGCTTGGAGGATGCCAAGGAACATTTCCGCCGCAAGTCTATCAATGCGTTTGTGTTTAAGACCCTGCTACTGGAAGAGGCTACGAAACAGAAGATCACATTGACTGAAGCCGACCGCAACGCAGGGCTAAAGGCTCTGGCAAAAACTTTGCAGTTGCGTAACTGGACCACCAACGATTTCTTTTTGAAAGGCCCCATGGACGAGGCTACCATGCGGCGCGAATTCGAAGACGGCATGGTTATCGATAAGGTGCTCAAGCTTAACGTGCGTAACAAGCTGAAGATCAGCGACAAGGAAGTGGCAGACGCGGTGGCTGTGCTTAACGCTACCAATGAGTTGAAACGCGTCAGATTAGAGGATATACGTAAACAACTGTTTGCCGGCTCCGATTTCGGAGATGTCGCCCGCGCCATCTCGGACTGCCCTTCAGCCAAGCGGAACGGCGATCTGGGCGAGATCACCCGGGGGCAACTGCCCAAGCCGCTCGAAGATGCCGCTTTCGCGCTGAAAGTCGACGAGATCAGCCCCGTGGTGCAGACACGCGCCGGTTTTCACTTGCTCAAAGTCACCGCGCGTACCCAGCACAATGAAGCATCAGGCTCACTGCCACAAGGAGCCGAATCCATCAGGGTTTCTCAAATCCATCTGAAATATATCGACATCAACCGAAAGCATATCACCGACGCTATACTGAAATCCAAATTCAACTCCGGCGTGGATGCCTATTTTAAGGATCTCAAGAGCAAAGCCAAGATCGAGTGCTTCCTGTACGAAGACATGTTTCAGTGACCCGGGCTGGAAAGCCGACTTAACGGCGCTGCAAAGCGATAGCGGCCTGAGCCGACTTTAAAGGCCACTCGATCCCCGTCCGTGGCCATGGGCTCGACCTCTGACTCGACCCCTTCCGTGCCGGGCTTGACCGGCAGGAAGACCGTGGCCGTGGTGTTTACCGGCACTTCCACCTCCAGCACAAACTTTTCGCCCTCTTTTTGCCAACTGCTGCGGATCATACCATAAGCCGAATCGTGTTCGGCTTTGAACCACTCCAACCCGTCCACAGGGTCAGGCCGGATTATGAAACTCTTGAAGGCCACCGCCTGCGGGTCGACCTTCTGCGCGATGGCCGACACATTCGCGTCGAGCCTTATGCCGCCCAGATACTGGTAGCACCAGGCTGAAAAATCACCGAACATGATGTGGTTGCGCGAATCGCCCTCGTTCCAGTCTTCCCACAAGGTCGTGGCGCCGCGTTTGATCCAGTTGCCGAACGAGGGATGTGCGTCCTGACACAACATCTTGAAGGCCAGATCACTGTGGCCGGCCTCGCTGAGCGCACGGAAGATATACTTGGATCCCAAGATCCCGAAGTCCGGCATCACCCCGGTCTTCTGCACCGACTCCACCAGTTTGGCCTCGACTTGG
>JAQVQN010000330.1 GCA_028701555.1 Kiritimatiellia bacterium
GTATGCGAGATAATCGTCGGCGTTGACCCCGCTAGCCCGATCCAGGCCATAATAATAATAGAATTCATTGACTTCCTGATGCCGCAACCACCAGCCGATCAGATCCGCCTTCATGGCCAGACGGGACTTGCGCGGCTGGTCCGGATAGTATGGCTGTGTCAACTCTGGATCATTAAGCAAACGTTTGATCTCTCGCAGGGCTTGCGGGAAATGTTTAATGGTTCGGGTAATTTTTTTCATAAACCAGGATCGTTTGATGGGTTTGCGAGCAAGGCGGAAGGAGTTTTACGCAGTTACGTTGCACTTGTCTGTCCGGCAGCAGGGTTGGTTTGGCGGCAGCGGTCGAGCTGATTCAGAATTATGCCCAGCCAGCGCCGATGCCAAGGCACACGCCAACCGAGACCTTCAGCAATTGTATAGCGACACGGATTGCATAAACCACAGGGTTTACCGTGTTTCGGGTGGTGGCAAAACCATGTTTTACGCATGATCTCCAGCCATCCGCGCTCTTCAGCCATGCGGGCCATCTCCAGTTTCGTGAAATCAAAAAGCGGGTAGGTGAAACAGCCGAACAAAAGCGCTTCACTTTTGCGGGGCGCAGCGGAAGGCATGCGGTAATTTTGACTGCCCGGCGGGTCTTCAACCACAAGATCAGCGAGAACGGCGTGTGCCTTATCGTCCTTGTGAATGCACAACTGAAGAGCCGGAATGTCCTGCCACGCGCAAAAGCGGGCCAGCCAGTCATATTGCTGGCCGATAAAATATCTGGTTCTTACATCCTTGAAAGCGCGGTTGATGGCATCCTGTTGCGGAATGTCCGAAAGCACATGCAAGCGCAGAGGAGCGAGCCGCGTTTCGGCTTCACAGTCTAACCGGCGCAGCATTTCCCGGATTTTTTTCATGGCGAGAAATTCGGCGCGGATCGAACGGCGTGACTCTTTGATGATATAGACCGGAACCACAGCCCGCTTCTGCTCTAGCAGCAAACGCAGGATTTGGAATGTGGAGTCCCATCCGCCGGTCCACAGCACATGCACCGGATCACAAGCACTCCCTTTTTCGCTCATTCCACATTCCTTTCATAAGCTCAAACCGCCGGAATTATGACATATGAGTGATATCCGGCCAAGCCCTTATTGAACATTGCGACACCGGAGGGTGCGATTCAATAAAAACGCGCAAAGATTCGACTGACCTGGAACTCTGGCTTTGCTAGACTGCCTTGCAGGAAGTGCTGGAAAGCGGTGACGAACTGCAGGAGGGTGCGAAAATGGACGGCGTTGTTAGATGCATGGCCGGATGCCTCAGCTTAATGGTTTTGTTGTCATTCGCGTCGGGCCAGGAGCCTGCGCTGCCTGCCGGTCTCGCACCAGTTGCTCCGGCCGCGTCTGAACCGGCCCTGCCCGCCGGGCTGGAGCTGCCAAAACCGGCTGAGCCCGCACTGCCAATGGGTCTGGGCGCGCCTGCCGACGGTCCGCAGCTCGCGCCCCCGCGCGAGCGCCGTTTGCCTGAAGGCCTAAGCGGTTTCTGGGAACTGCGCGGCGGCGCACGCCTGCAGGACGATCCCCGCGAGAAAGCCGCGTCCATCGGCGAAACGCGTCTGCAGCTTCAATACGACCGCGCCGGCGAGAGCGTGGCACTCAAGGTGGCTGGCGACTTCCTCTATGATCCCGTGCTCAACGCGCACGATATCGATCTCGAGGACGGCGACGGCTGGTTCGATCTGCGGCAGGCCAACCTGCTGCTGCGGCCGGGCGATTTTATGGATCTGAAAATCGGCCGCCAGATCAACACCTGGGGCACGGGCGACATGCTCTTTATCAACGACCTCTTTCCAAAAGACTGGAACTCATATTTCATCGGACGCGATGACGAATACCTGAAGGCTCCCTCGGATTCGGCCAAAGCCGCGCTCTTTAGCGACTTGGCCAACCTCGACCTGATCTACTCGCCGCGCTTCGACAGCGACCGTTTCATCGACGGCCGCCGCATCTCGTATTGGAACGGCGGGCTCGGACGGCGCGCCGGGCGCGACACCACGGTCGACGCGAACAAGCCGGACGACACTTTTCGCGATGACGAGTGGGCGGCGCGGCTCTACCGTGCAGTGGGCTCCTACGAAATCGCGGCCTACGGTTACGACGGCTTCTGGAAGAGCCCAGCCGGCAGCGACCCGCAAAGCGGAAGGGCGGTCTTTCCGCGTCTGCAGGTCTTCGGCGCCAGCGGGCGCGGCCCCTTCGCCAAAGGCATCCTGAGCCTGGAGACCGGCTGGTACCGTTCGGCTGACGACCTCTCCGGCGACGATCCCTTCGTGCGCAACAGCGAGGTGCGTTACTTGGTCGGCTACGAGCAGGAGCTGGCACGCAACCTCACCGGTGGCATCCAGTACTATGTCGAGCAGATGCTGAACCACGATGACTACCAGCGCACCCTGCCGACCGGCATGCGCACAGCGGACGAATACCGGCAGGTTGTCACGCTGCGCCTGACCAAACTGCTGATGAGCCAGAACCTGCAGCTCGGCGTGTTCCTATATTTTTCGCCAACCGACCACGATGCCTACCTGCGCCCCAAGGCCAGTTACAAGATCGATGACCACTGGATTGCGGAAGTGGGTGGCAACTTTTTCGTTGGCAAGGATGACCATACCTTCTTCGGTCAGTTCGAACGCAACAACAACCTATACGCCAGCTTGCGCTACGGCTTCTGATGGGGCTCGGACGGCAGCAGAACCCAGGACTCAAGACCCCCGAATCCCGACTCCTAATTCCCCTGCCCCGCGCGGATCATCACCAGAATCATCTTGAAGCGCGGCTTGGCTTTGAGCGAGTGCGGTTTGCCGGCCGGCATTATGATCATCTCGCCTGCTTTGACAACATGCGGCTTGTGCTCGATCATGATTTCGGCCGTGCCGTCGATGACCTGCACCAGTGCGTCATACGGCGCGGTGTGCTCGCTCAACCCCTGATCCTCGTCAAAGGCGAACACCGTCACCGTGCCCACACCCTTGTCGATGATGGTCCGGCTGACCACCGCGCCCGGCTGGTACGCTGCCAGACCGTTCATATCCAAAACAGTCCCGATCAAATCTGATTTTTCTGACATGAGCTTACTCCTTTCACAGTGCCATGTGTCGATCACGGATTGTGTCGGCCAGCGCGTCCAGCTCGGCCAGCGTTTCGCTCTTGGGCAGCCCTTTGCACAGGACAGCGCCAAGGACTTCGACTTTTAGGTTGGGGATCAGACCTGTTAGCTGTTCGACTGCCTTAGTGCCCCAGCCGTACGAGCCGATGATCGCGGCGTGCTTGAGTTTGGGGCGCAGGGCATTGGCCAGATGCGTCGCGGAAAAGACCGTGGGGTGCGGCCCGACATGCACCGTGGGCGTACCGATCACGATCGTGGCGGCATCCACTAGAGCCATGGCGAGTTTGCCGATATCGGTGACCGACAGATCGAACTTGTGGACTTTGACCCCGCGCTCGGCCAGGGCAGCGGTCAGGTA
>JAQVQN010000331.1 GCA_028701555.1 Kiritimatiellia bacterium
GGCGGCGCGTCCCGCATATTATTACAACAAGATCGGGGTCGGCAGAGCCTGGACGACCACCTCGTCCATCGCCTTACCGGCCTCTTTAACGGTAGAGTGCCTGTTCCGTCCGGACATGATACCTTTTCCAGAATGCGCGCTTGTGTCGACCCGCCCGGCCACTGACAACCGCGGCTACTATTTGTGGCTGAACGGATCAAACCTCAACACGCGGGTAGGGACGGGCAACGCCGCGACGATCCAGATCGTGCAAGCCGGGCGTTGGTATTATGCGGCCTGCACCTATACCCGCAACGGCAGCAGCACGACAGTGAACGGTTATTGCGCGGATCTCTCCGCCGACGGCCCCCTGCAACACGTTGTGACCAATCTTGTCATGGCCGGCAACTATGGCGGCAGCGGCATACTGGGCATCGGGTGCATGCGCAACGTTCCGGTACAGAACATATTGGAGTATTTCGCTCCGTGCACTATTGATGAGGTGGCCCTGTACAACACGGCGCACAGCTATGAGACGCTAAGCAACCGTATGGAAAAATTGCGTCTACCGCCTCCGAAGGTCGGATACCGCGAGATATTTCCCAACGACGCGAGCCTGGCAGACCGCGCTTTCCCGGCGGAGGGCTGGAAAGTGCACCGCGGCGCGGGCGCGGTTGCGGAAAGCTCGGTGGTAATCGCGGAATATTTCACCGCCTTTGGGGATGAGTTGACTGGCGTCGCTTCTTTTCCCGGCGAGAATGGTGTGTCTGAAGGCTATCTCAACAACCACGCGGGGGCCACGGACAACCATTACCTGTACTGGACCGAAGAGATGACGGACAGGATTGATTTGGGGTGGCTCAAGCGGTTGGATTTCGATGTGCGGGCGGAAACCAACTACACGTTGCGCGTGGCGCTGCGTGTAGACACCGGCTCAACACCGGCACCCCGGAATGATGGCGCCTGGTTTGTCTCGTCCGATTTCCTGCGGCCTGCCGGAACCAGCGTGTTCAATATTCCGGCCACCTACGGAATTCGATGGATCCGGTGTTGCCTTGATATCGGAGCGTCGGAGTGGGCCGGCCTCAGTTTTGAGCCAGGACAGATGTTAGCTATCGGTGCCGCGCCTGTCACTCTGCCCGCCAACGGAGTGGTTACGGCATTCGGCGTTTTCCAAGATGCGCATTTTAACAAGAAGAATTTGCGTATAGACAACTACACGTTACATGCGATTCGCGTATGTCCGCCGCAGAAAGGCACATTGGTGATGTTCACATGAGCGTAATGACAAATAATAGCAAAGTTTGGGCGGTGTTGTTGGTACTGTTGTCCGCAACGGCGCAGGCGGGTGACCCTGACCTGGTGGCGCGGGTTGCCGCAGGAGAATTAAAGGAGGCGCGGGCCTCATGGTGGGGTTTTGACGCAGAAGACTCCACCGGTGCTCTGCATGACGCTATCCGCTCGCGTGTGCCGCGTCTGATTGTGGACAACATGGGCAAACCGTGGATCACGGATCAACTTTTCTGCGTAAGCGACCAGGAGATCGTGTTTGAACCCGGAACGGAGGTGTTGGCCAAGCAAGGCGCGTTCCTAGGCATCCGGGACGCGCTCGTGTCGCTCGTGTGCGTCACGAATGTGACGCTGCGCGGCTCTGGCGCAACGCTGCGCATGCGTCGTGCCGATTATGATGCCCCGCCGTATGAGAAGGCCCAGTGGAGGCATGTGATCAACATCAAAAGCGCTGTGAATGTCCGGATCGAAGGTCTGGCCCTGACGGAGAGCGGCGGGGACGGCATCTACCTTGGCAGCGAGAAGCCGGAATGGCCGAACCGCGACATAACGATCCGAGATGTGGTCTGCGCGAGGAACTACCGGCAAGGCATCAGCGTGATCTCCGCCGAGAACCTGCTGATCGAGAACACGGTCATGCGCGACACGGCCGGCACACCTCCCGGTGCGGGCATTGATTTCGAGCCGAATTTTGCCGGGGAGCGGTTGCGGCAGTGCGTGTTGCGCAACTGCCTGACAGAAAACAACGCCGGCGACGGTTATGAACTATACCTGCGTAACTTAACAGAAACATCCATGCCGGTATCCATCCGTTTCGAGAACTGCCGATCAAAGGGCGATCGCCGAGCGGCGGTTTTCGTTTCAACCGGTAACAAACCGGGGACTGCTGTTAACGGCGAGATAATTTTTTCCGGCTGTTGCTTCGAGCAGTCGCGACAACCCGGCATTATGGTTGAAAGCAAGCCGTCTGAAGGCTTGACTTTGAATTTTGACCGCTGTGAACTGAATGAATGCTCCACGGAGAGACCCCATGTGGCAGAGGTTATGCTGGCTGGGCGGCCGGACGATACGCGTCCGATAGGGGGGATCAGTTTCAACCGCTTGTTGGTTCTAAGAAATACAGCGCGGCCATGGATTGCCTGGTGGTCGATCAAGGGAGAAAGCCCGTTCAAGGCGCTTCAAGGCGATGCTGTAATAGAGACGGCAGGCCAAAGAGAGTCAATTATGCTCACGCCAGAATGGCTTCATGGCTATTTCGCGCCCATTTCCGTGCCGTCCGTCAAAGGCGATCTGGCTACGGCACGCATTGTAACTAAACGGTCGGGAGTGTCAAAGTTATCGCCCATGCGTTTGCGGCGCGGCGGAACTTATGTCTTTTATGCTGAAACCGGGCATGAGGTGGTTTTGTCCGGTAGTCAGGTTCAGGTTGGACGTTATTCGCCTTGGGCGCGGCCTTGCGTGGTGATTGCGCCGTCGGGAAGCGAAATAGTGAAAACGCCTCTGGCACCTTTTCGGGTGCGCAGCGAAATACGCTTTGTAGCGAATGAAACCGGGTTCCATCGTCTGCGTGTGCTGGTGGGGGAGAACGCTTTCATGCTGCAGGAAGCCAACGTGCCGGTTGCGATAGATGCGACGGAGAAGCAGGTGAACTTTGTTGCCGGCGCCGGATCTGTTTTCGTGCCTGTTAAACACGGCGCGGGAACATTTGCGTTTGCCTGCATGGGGGGCGGGATCGGCGAGGAGGTGGGGGTGAGTGTGCTCGCGCCCGACGGCAGAACTGCCTGGTCACGCAAAGCGGTCATGCAGAAAGAGGCTTTTGTGGCGGAAGCAGGAAACGAGGCGCCGTGCGGAGTTTGGGAAATCCGGTTCGAGCGTCCTGACCACGGCCCTTTTGAGGATTACTTTTTTCAGGTTCTGGGCATACCCGGCTACCTGTTTCTCCAGCCCGACTGTTATTGGGAGTAGGCGGTCGGCACGTACAACGTGCCACTCCTGATCTGGACAGGACAACCGGAGGCGTTTTGAGCGTGTTTGACGCCGTTTGCGAGGCTAGGGTATACTTCGAACAGTCAAAAAAGTTGATAGCATGACTGAAAAAATGTTATCGACGCGAAGGCTGGAGCTTGTGACCGTGGTTTTTTGCATGAAGGAGGCATTAGCATGAATTCTTTAGAACGTTATCTGGCGACCGTCCGGGGGCAGCCGGCGGACTTTTTACCGCGCGTACCGAT
>JAQVQN010000332.1 GCA_028701555.1 Kiritimatiellia bacterium
CCCTGTGGCTCTACTCGTGCAGCGGCCCGGCCAAGCTGCTGGATCCTGTGACCTACCACCGCGCGCAGGCGTGGCTGGCGTTCCAGACTGGCGCGGAAGGCTCGTTCTACTGGGCGTTCGGCTGCGGAGGCGGCATCGGCGACTCTTGGCGCGCTTATGCGCAGGCGCACAGAGAATATTCGCCCTACTTCGTGGGGCCGGACAGCGTGATGGAGGGCAAGCACAGCGAGGCGCTGCGCGAGGGTGTGCAGGATCACGAGACGCTCTGCATGCTGCTCGACCGCGTGACGCGGGCGCGCGCGGCCGGACTCGACGCGCCATGGGTAAGGAAGGCCGAGGCGCTGCTTTCCGAAGGCGTGGCCCGCGCCGTGGCGGCGGTAACGCCGGAAAACATGTTTTGGCGTGTGGATAAAGACCGGGAAGCGATGGATCTTGTGCGGGGGCAGGCGCTGGACCTGCTGGAAGAGACGAAGTGAAGAGAAATGTGAGAGAATTATCAAGACAAAAGCCGATAGAGAGACGGCGTTCAGAGAGTGCGATTTTCTGCTGCACGGTTCGGGAGCGTCACTCGTGGCGAAGCGAGATGTCATACGCTGGGCCGAGGCCACCGGCAAGCCTTACGGCATTTGCGGCATAACGTTTTCCTTGCGGGGTTCAACTGCCACGCAGGATGACGCAAATGCCGCGGTTTCGGAAACGGTCAGGGTTTTCAACGGAGCCCGCTTTGTCTATTTCCGCGACTCGGTCTCGCTGGAACTGGCCAGGTCGTTGGGCTGCACCTGCCCGGTAATGGAGTTCGGCCCGGACGGGGCGTTTGCCGCCAATGTGCGCGAGGAGCGGAAGGCGCTGGCATTTCTTGAAGAAAACAACCTGAAAGCGCGGTCTTTCGTCGTGCGGCGACAGGCGCTGATGATGGCGCAAGTGAAGAAGAATCTTACAGCCGGCTAATAGGGTTTTGATCGCAAATTGTCGCGGTCAGGCGTAAGAGCCGTAGGCGCGGTCTGTGGTGATGACGCCCATATAGTACGCGTAGGGGTGCAGGGCGCGCTCGGGGTCGCTCAGGCAGTTCGCGCGGTACTGCGACGGCGACATGCCCGCGGCTTTCTGGAAGCGGCGCGAGAAGTAAAGCTGGTTTTGGAACCCGCACTGGAACGCCACCTCTTTCACGCTCAGCCGGCCGGCGGCCAGCAGACGTCTGGCGTAGGCGATGCGCTGTTCTTCAATGTAGTGCTGCGGCGACTGGCCGGTGCGCCGTTTGAACTCCCGGAAGAACTGGCTGTACGAAAGGTTGGCCAGTCGGGCGAGCCTGCGGTAGTCGGGGGACTCGTGCAGATTCGCGCCGATATACTCGACGACGCAAGACATGCGTCTGTCAAGATCCAAGACTTTTCTTACGTAATCCGACCTCATGGTCACAAAGTACGGTAAAAACGTTTGAGGGGCAATCAAAAACGGGTTGTTTCTCACACGAAGCCACGAAGGACACGAAGGCTATTACTTGAAACGCATGAAACTTCATGAGTTCTTCGCTTGCCGTGCAATCTCAGTGCATAACTTTGCAACCTGAAGACATATACTTTGACTTGGATTTTCGGCTGTTTATGGGTTAGAGTGAAAACACAGGTCAAGAAGGAATGTAAATGTGAGTTCATCTTTATTAGCCATGCATTCAATTCCTGCCATAAAAAACAAGAAGTTGGAAACGGCCAGCATGTGGGTGTGTTGGGTTATGCTGGCGTTTGCTGTTGAGGTTGATGGAGCTAGTCGCACGGACTTGGTGTCATTCGGGGGCGCGACACCCGGTACGATGGTTTTCATGTTTCGCGTTGAAGATTTTCCTGATGAGAGCAGAGGCGAGTGGACCGCCGAAACACCTATGACATTGTTGCGGTTTAAGGGGGAAATGCCTAATGGACCGGTATTGTTTGCCAGGATCAGGCAGAAACGGCTTTTTTTCACCTATTTTGTCAGCGGCAACAAAGACACTCACGAAATTAACACGGATGCGGAGTTAATCAAGGATCACTGGCATCATGTGGTGTTAACATATACTGGAAATGAAACGACACTATATTTAGACGGTAAGCCGTTGGGCTATTGTTGGCATGCGAAAGAGTGGGCTCGGTTCACAAAATTGCAGGTCGGTAAGGATGGCGGCAGAAGGGCTTTCCGAGGTGAAATACGTGAGCCAGCCCTTTTGCCTGAAAAAGTTGCAGACGAAGAAGTTGCCCGGTTATATATCGATGATGTTAGTGAAAAAGACCGCCAAGCCGTGGCTGACTATAGGCAAGCGCAACCCCGCGCAGGAAAGAATACTGCGGACGGATACCGCGCATTGAGGGTTGTTGACGAAGGTCTGCATCCGTTGATCGACCATTTAGCCCCCGTCATCACGATGTTGCCCTGGCATGATGCGGCAGGCAGGGATATATTGGCAAACGGTGTCGGGTTCGGATCGCGTCTGGCAATCTATAAATATGTCGGCATGGATAATGGTCTGCCGGTCTATGACCATGGCACCACTGTTGAAATGTTTCCGCGCGCACGTTATCAGTCTCTTCCGAATGCGGACGGAACATTTGATCTTTTCGCGACGGGCAACGGAACGATATTCGGCGCCAAACACTTTGTTCAGCATGTGAACACAGGTGCGGCTGGCGCGCCTTCGTTTAAGGCGCGGCGTGTGTTGTTTGACGGCCAGCCGATGTCAAACGCGATCGAGGGGAATATCACGGCTTGGGTGCTGGCGGATGCGGACGGCGACGGCATTGAGGATTTCTTATACATGCGGACGTTGTCTGTCAGCGGAAAAAGTGTTTTCCCTTACGAGGGCGGGCCTAGGACCGGTAAGGAACAAAGATATGCGGGCCCTGGAAAAGGCTATGATATAAGAGGGAAATGGCTCGGCAATGAGCATATCGGAGAGGCATATTGGTCGAAAGGACAGCGTGACGCAGAGGGGTTGAGGTCGTTCGACGCCTCAAAACCAGTTCTGACAGCGCACGGCGACTTCCCTTTGCTGTGGAAGACAATCGGAGTGTGTCGCGCATTGAACGTTTTGCAGAGTGATGGGGCAAGCTATCTGCTGATGTCCGGCAATATTGACGAGCTTATGGCGGTTGATTTCAAGTTCCAAGAGGGAGATTTGATTTGCGGTACTGCCAAGCCGTTGCTGCGGGAAGGGTATGTGTTGCCGCACACATATTTAGTGAAAAGAATATCGCTTGTGGATTTTGACGGGGACGGAAAGCAGGAGATCTTGTTGGACGGCAATCCCGGGGTAGTCAACGTGCTGAAAGGCAGTCGTGTCGGCGAGTTTGAATCGCCGGGCGTGGCGCAAACCCGCGGCGGTCATTTGGCTGCGGAGACATTGGTGTCGCCATGCCGCCTTGATTGGAATGATAACGGAAAGCCGGACATTCTAACGGGCGACGCTTCAGGTAAATTGCTCTTCTGGGCGGGCACGGATGATCCGTGGGCCTATCAGCCGC
>JAQVQN010000333.1 GCA_028701555.1 Kiritimatiellia bacterium
CTGCGCAATCCTGCCGATGAGCTGGCGGCGCAGGGTTCGGGTGCTGGAGATAAGGCAGGCGGCATCTGCGCGATCATAGCCACCGTCATTCTCACCATCATCACATTCATGCTTTACACGAATTGGGACTTGATTAAATCCGCCTGAGTCCTTGGACGGAGGTGCGGTTTTGATCACGCTGATGCGAAGATGGCTGTGGCGGCTGCGAGGAATTATTTACGCCGCGCCAGCCGCCATTACGCTAGCGGCGGTATGTCTGGCGGTGTTGTTGATGCAACGCGCGACCAGCCGCGTTGAATTCGCCTATGGCTACACCTTCGGCAACGCACTGGTCTCATGCTTTGGTCTGACCTGGCCATTGCTGTCTCGCGGTTTTTTCTGGCAGCCCCTCACCTACATGTTTCTGCACGACGGCTGGTGGCATCTAGCGCTGAATATGTTAACCGTGCTGCTTTTCGGCTCAGGTCTGGAACAGGAAATCGGCGGGCGGCGTTTCTGGCGCGTATTCCTGTTCGGCGGCGTGGTCGGCGGCATCGGCTGGCTGGCCGTCACCGCGCTACTGCCTTACTTGCCTTCCGCTTTATCAGCCGGACGTCAAACACTGGACAACTCGTTGTGCATCGGTGCCTCAGGCGGCGTATTCGCGTTAATCGGCGCGTATGCCGCGCTCTTCCCGCAACGGGAGGTCATGTTGTTGTTGCCCTTTCCGATCCGCATGCGGGCGCGCACAATGGCCGTGTTGCTCGGCATCCTGACCGTTGCCGAGGCGGTCTTCCTGCAATCGCAGGTGGCCTACGCCGCGCATCTGGGCGGCGGTCTGGCGGGCTATTTTTTAGGTAAGAGGCTATAGGCTATTAAGTTTTACACTCGTAATGAAGACCGCTTGGCGGACTTCATAAAGGAGCATATGGATGCACGAGATCTGATACATGACCCGCGGGCTGTCGCGGCGATCCGGTCGGCCTTGAACGAGGATGTTGGCCCGGGCGACGCCACCACCCTGACTCTGGTTGATCCATCCGCACTGGCGGCCGGCGAGATTTTGGCGCGTGAAGCTTGCCGCGTGGCAGGCGCGAGCGTCGGAAAGAAGGTGTTCGAGTGCGTCGATCCCTCGCTGCAGGTTGAGATCGTCGCGCCTGACGGCACTGACGTGACGACAGGCGGCGTGATCCTGAAGATCACAGGTCGGGCTGCCTCGATCCTGACCGCTGAACGCACGGCGCTAAATTTCATGCAGCGCATGTGCGGCATCGCCACGCTCACACGTGCTTTTGTGGATGCGGTCAGCGAGCACGGCACGATGATCCTGGACACGCGCAAGACCACGCCAGGACTGCGCCTGTTCGAAAAGAACGCTGTGCTTTGCGGCGGCGGCAGCAACCACCGCTTCGGTCTGTTTGACCGCGTCTTGATCAAAGACAATCACCGCCGGCTGTGGCAGGACGGTGACCCCTCGCGGCTGGATTTGGCCGTGGTTGCGGCGCGCAAGGGTTTTCCCAAGCTGGAGGTCGAGGTCGAAGTCGAGAGCGTGACGGAGTGTGTCAGTGCCCTGCGCGGACGGCCGGACTGGATCATGCTCGACAACATGGACTGCGCCATGATGCGCGAGTGCGTGGAACTGTGCCGCGGCACTTCCCGCACAGAGGCCTCCGGCGGCATCACGCTCGAGCGGGCGCGCGAGGTGGCTGGCACGGGCGTGGACGCGATCTCGCTGGGCTGCCTGACCCATTCCGCGCCGTCGGTGGACCTTTCTCTCGAATGGAAAGCGGACATACAGCACGGTGGTTGAGAAAGAACCACGGATAGACACGGATAAACACGGATTATTTCAAGACAGGGTTTCGTATGAGATGTGTGGTGATTGATGTTGGCAACACCTCGACCGGAGTGGGCTTGTGGGACAGCGGCAGGGTTTCGCGTGTCTCGCACATCCAGGGCGGAATACGCAGAAACCCCGAGGCGTGCGCCGATGCGCTGCGCAAAGCCGCCGTCGGCAATGTCCAGGGTGCCGCGCTGGGCTCCGTGGTGCCGGGGGTCAACGGACGCTGGCGCGGACTTGTTCGCCGTGCGCTCGGCTGCGGTACGCTCACGGTCGAGGCCGGTCTTAAAATGGATGTGCGCGTGGACTATCCCGAACCGTCGAGCATCGGCGCTGACCGTCTAGCCGATGCCTGTGGCGGCGTGCGGCGCTACGGCGCGCCGCTGCTGGTGGCGGATTTCGGCACGGCCCTGACTTTTGATGTCGTTATGCCCGACCGACGGTATGTGGGCGGCGTGATCGCGCCGGGACTGCCACTGATGACCGACTATCTTTATGAGCGCACGGCGCTACTGCCGCGCGTGGAACTGAGCGGGCCTTGTCCTAAGATCGGCCGCAGTACGCTCCAGGCCATGCGCATCGGCGCGCAAATCGGCTACCGTGGCATCGTGCGTGAGATTTCCACGTATTTGCGCCAGAAGACCGGGGTGGAGTTCCGCCTTGTGGCGACCGGCGGTTACGCGGGCTGGGCGCTGAAAGGCAGCGGCATGGATTTTGTGATCGACCAGGAACTGACCCTTTTCGGTTTAGGTTGCATCTTCGAAAACAACCGCTAGGCAACGGAGAGGGACGGCTCGCCGCAACGCCCGCAAGACGCTGAACGCAGTGAAGAGTATACGACATGAAAAACATGACTTTTAGGGTCGGTACGCGCGGCAGCAAGCTGGCCTTGCTGCAGACGCGAAACACGCTGGAACGGCTGGCAACGCTTTACCCCTGGCTGTGTTTTGAGACGGTCACGGTAGAGACGCCCGGCGACCGCGACCTTGCCGCCGACCTGCGCGCCAGCCCGGGCGATTTCTTCACACGCGATCTAGACGATGCCGTGCGTGAAGGGCGCATAGACCTGGCCGTGCACAGCGCCAAGGATCTGCCGTCGCCGATGCCCGAGGGCATCGACTGGTTCTGGCTGCCTTGGGGCGAAGACCCGCGTGACGCCTGGGTGCTGCCGCCAGGCAAGACATGGAGCCATCTTCCGGCCGCTCCCGTTATCGGCGTCAGCAGTGAGCGGCGCGAGGCTTGCGCGAAAACGCGCTTCCCTAAAGCATCTTTACTTCCGATCCGCGGCACGATCCAATCGCGACTGGAGCAGCTCGACGCCGGACACTATGATGCCATCCTCATGGCCGGCGCGGCTCTCAGCCGGCTCGGCCTTGAAGGTCGCGTAACCGAATGGGTGCCGCTTTCAGAACTGCCGGTGCCCGCCGGTCAAGGACGGCTGGCCGTGACCTTCCGCCTGAATGATCCGGTCTGGACGCGCATACGCGCCTGCTTCGTCAAGGCCGTGCGCTTTGTCGGCGCCGGCGTTGGCTCCGCGGACTATTGCACATGGGGCGGCATCAAGACCTTGCGCAGTGCGGAAGTTTGCCTGTATGACGTGCTGATGGACGACCACTTGCTGACCTTCCTGCCTGAAAGCGCTGAAAGAATTTTTG
>JAQVQN010000017.1 GCA_028701555.1 Kiritimatiellia bacterium
TCGGCAACTTTTTGATTCATGGGGCGGTAGCTCAGTTGGTAGAGCATCACGTTCGCAACGTGGGGGTCAGGAGTTCGAATCTCCTTCGCTCCACCATGTGTAAAAGGCCGTCGGTAACGGCGGCTTTCTGTTTTTTTAGATTACATAGCTGATGGAGACGTTGTGGTGTTTGCCCATGGCGATCTGGTGCTTGTATACCGCATTGAAGTTGCATCGCACCAACAGCAATCGGTTCGCGCCAGAGGCAAGCGAATTTATACTTTTGGCAATTCAACTTCCGTTCGAACCGGTTATGCCGCAACGGCGTTTATATGATTGTGCAAACCGACACATAACGACTATCCTTTCAACTTTTAGCACACAGACCTTTCAGGAAAACCAGCCATGACCATCATCGAACCGCACATCCACATGCTGTCGCGCACCACCGACGAGTATCAGGCCATGTACCGTGCCGGCATCCGCGCCTGCGTCGAGCCCGCCTTCTGGCTGGGCGTCAATCGCCGCTATGCGGGCTCGTTCTTCGACGCCTTCAACCTGGCCTTGGAATTCGAAACCGTCCGCGCCGCGCGTTTCGGAATCGACCACTATTGCGCCATCGCCATGAACCCCAAGGAGGCGGACGACCGCGCCCTGGCCGACGAGGTGATCGACGGTCTCGAGCCCTACATCACCCACCCGCGCTGCGTGGCCATGGGCGAGATCGGACTGAACCTAAACACGCCCAACGAGGAACACGCCATGATCCGCCAACTGCGCATGGCCGAGGAGCGCAAGATGCCGGTGATCCTGCACACGCCGCATGTGGACAAGCTGCGCGGCACCCTGCGCATCCTGGAGATCATTAAAGCCGAGGGGTTCACCGTCGAACGCATCGACGTCGACCACAACACCGAGGAGACGATCAAGCACACGCTGGACTCGGGATGCTACGCCGGCATGACCGTTTACCCATTCTCCAAACTCACTCCGCAGCGGGTCTCGGCCATGGTCAAACAGTATGGCCACCAGCGCGTGATAGTCAACGGTTCCGCCGACTGGGGCGTCTCTGACCCGCTCGCGCTGATCAAAGTGGTTGATTTCATGCGCGGCGACGGCCACAACGATGCCGTGATCGCCGACCTGGTCTACCACACCGCCATGCGCTTTTACAGCGCCTCGCCAAACTGGCGTCCGGATTTCAATATCGCCCCGGTCGACCCCCGCGAATACCAGCGTTGACCCGTAGACGGCCCGGTGTCCCGAATAATGGGTTACAGCCTATGGTCAAGATATTAGCATCGTAATAACTTGAACGCCAGAGCCGCTGGGTTTTGCTACACTGCCTCTGATTCAATGCGGGTTCAGTGCGCACCGCCTACGTGCGGGCGCGACATAAAACAGGGAGCAAGGGAATGAGGCATCTCAGGGGATTGATCGCGGCACCTTTCACGCCGTTCCGCCAGAACGGCGAAGTTGATCTGGAAATGATCGAAAATCTGGCGGTTTCGCTGATAGCTAACAAGGTGGCTGGCGCATTCGTCTGCGGCACCACTGGCGAAGGCGTGTCCATGACGGTCGAAGAGCGCATGCGCGTGGCCGAGCGCTGGCAGTCCTGTGCCGGAGACAAACTGAGCGTCATAGTCCACGTAGGCCACACCGCTCTGGGCGACAGCCGCGTACTGGCTGCGCACGCGCAGAAAATCGGCGCGTCCGCGACAGGCTGCATGGCGCCCTACCTGTTCAAGCCCTCGCGCGCCGAAGATCTGGCCGATTTTCTGGCCGAGATCGCCGCCGCAGCGCCTGAACTGCCCTTCTACTACTATCACATCCCTTGCGTCACCGGCGTTAATGTGCCTGCTTTCGAACTGCTGCGCGCCGCCGCCGAGCGCATACCGAACTTCGCCGGCATCAAGTTCACGCACGAGAACCTGATGGATTTCGCGGCTTGCGTCAACTGGGCTGACGGACGCTACGACATCTTGTTCGGCAGGGACGAGATGTTGCTGGCGGGGCTGGCCATGGGCGCTCGCGGCGCGATCGGCAGCACCTTCAATTATGCCGCGCCGGTTTACCTGCGGGTTATGGAGGCCTTTGAGCGGGGTGACCTGACCGCCGCACGCGCGGAACAGGCGCGCGCCAACGCCATGATTGAAATCCTCTGCCGTTTCGGCGGTATGCCGCCCGCCGGCAAGGGCTTCATGCGTCTGATCGGCCTGGACTGCGGCCCGTCGCGCCTGCCCCTGCGTTCACTGACTGAAGAGCAGTTTGTCGAGCTGCGCGACGCATGCGATGCGATCGGCTTCCGGGAGTTCGCCAGCCGGGCCTGAACATGAAACGCATGATCAAACTACCTGTGTGCTCGGCTCTGGCCGTCTTGTTCGGAACACTTTGCAGCGCCGAGACCGGCGGCACCTTGGAGTGGGGCGAGCTGCCGCCCCTGCCGGACAGTCTGGGCGTGGCCGGGCCTTTCGCGGGCATCAGCGGCGGCGCGCTGATCGTAGCAGGCGGTGCCAATTTTCCCGAGCCGGTCTGGGAAACCCGCAAGGTCTGGCATGACAAGGTTTATGTCTTCGAACCGGACTCCAACGGCACGGGCGGCGTTTGGTCAGTGGCAGGGAGTCTGCCGCGGCCGCTCGCCTACGGCATGTCGGTAAGCTACGGCGGCGCTCTGATCTGCATGGGTGGCGAAGACGGACAGCGCGTTTATGACGATGTTTTCACGCTGCGCTGGTCTGCTTCCGAGCGCACGTTGCGGAGCGAGCCACTGCCGCGGCTGCCGCAGCCTTGCGCATTCGGTCAAGCGGCACTTCTAGGCTCCGCAGTTTATGTGGCAGGAGGGCAGGGCGGCGCCAACATCGAGACGGCACAGAAGAACTTCTGGAGGCTCGAACTGGCGCGCAAGGACAGCGGAGGGCCAGCTTGGGAGAAGCTCGAGGCCTGGCCTGGGCCGGAACGCGTGCTGCCTGTAATGGCTGCCCAGAACGCAGGCAACGACCAGTGCGTGTATGTCATGAGCGGACGGCGCATGACGGACGGCGGTATCGAGTTTCTAGCAGACGCTTATGAATTCAACCCGCGCAAAAACGTTGACCGCCGCTCTGGCACGTCCTGGCGGCGAGTGCCAGACCTGCCTGCCTGCGTAATGGCGGGCACTGCCGCCGCAGTCGGCCAGGCGCACATCTTCGTGTTCGGCGGTGCCGATGGCTCACTGTTCGCGCACACCGACGAACTCAAAGACAGGCACCCGGGATTCCCCAAACGAACCTACGCCTACCATACGATCACCGAAACGTGGATTGACGCGGGGCCGAGTCCGCTCAACCAGGTGACAACTGTGGCCGTACCCTGGAACGGTCGGGTCATCATACCTTCCGGCGAGATCCGTCCGCGCGTGCGAACGCCGCGAATCACAGTGGCTGCACCCCGTGTCCGTGCGGTGCGTTTTGGACTTTTGAACTACGCCACGCTAGTGATCTATCTCGCTGTGATGGTCGGCATCGGGGCCTACTTCGCGCGCGGCAACAAAAATACCGACGACTTCTTCCGCGGCGGACAGAACATCCCTTGGTGGGCCGCCGGATGCAGCATCTTCGCAACCATGCTCTCGTCCATCACCTTCCTGGCCCTGCCTGCGGTGGCCTTCAAAACCGATTGGACCACCTGGGTGATGAACTGGATGGTTCCGGTCGTGGCGATTTTCGTAGTCTGGAAAGTGCTGCCCTTCTTCCGCCAGATCGACGCCACCAGCGCTTATGAATATTTGGAAAAACGCTTCGGCTACGCCACGCGCGCCATGGGCAGCCTGCTCTTCGGACTCTTCCAGATCGGGCGTATGGGCGTGGTGCTCTACCTGCCCGCGCTGGCCATGCAGGCGGTCACCGGACTCTCGCCCGTCACCTGCATCCTGAGCATGGGTCTGATCGCCATCGTCTACTCAGCCATGGGCGGTATCGAGGCTGTGATCTGGACCGACACCGTGCAGACCTTCGTCCTGCTGGGCGGGGCACTGCTAAGCGTGATCCTGATAGTCTGCAGCGTCGAGGGCGGCGCGGCGGCATGCCTGTCGACCGCGTTGCAGTCAAACAAGTTTCATTTGCTGGACTGGGACTTCAGCGCTACCAGCTATATGGTGCCCACGGCCTGGGTGATCTTGTCCGGCGCCTTGTTTCAAAACCTCGCCAGCTACACCTCGGATCAGGCTGTGATTCAGCGCTACATGACCACCGACACGCAGAAAAATGCCGTTCGCGCAATTATGACCAACGGTCTGATGGCCGTGCCAGCGAGTTTGCTATTCTTTGCTGTGGGCACTGCCTTGTTCGTTTACTATCGCCACCACCCGCTTGAAATCGACCCCGCTTTCAAGGCTGATGCGGTTTTCCCGATGTTCATCGCCACCCGCATGCCGCCGGTGGCGGCCGGTCTGGTCGTGGCCGGCGTTTTCGCGGCAGCGCAATCGACGCTCTCGACCAGTCTCAACTCGCTGGCAACCACGCTGATTACGGATTTCGCCCGCCCGCTCCGTCTCTGCCGCACTGAAAGCGCCTACCTTTGGCTGGCGCGCGGCCTGACCGTCCTGCTGGGACTGGTCGGCACGGGCACCGCCGTCATGTTCGTGCTGACCGATGTCTTCGACATTTACAGCGCCTACATTACCATCCTCGGCATGTTCATGGGGCTGCTGTGCGGCATCTTCATGCTGGGCATGTTCACTCGGCGAGCCAACTCGGCCGGATGCTTGGCCGGGGCTGCTATCACCGCCTGCCTCACGCTCTGGATATACTTCCGTTCCGGGTGGGGTGTCCACGGCTACCTGTATCCCGCTATCAGCGTGCCGGTCTGCGCCACACTAGGTTACCTGCTGAGCCTGCCGGGCGGCATCGGCAAAAAGAATCTATGCGGCTTGACCGTTCACACTCTGGACAAATAAAGCGCTTGTTAACATCCCTGAAGCCAGACTCCTGAATCCTCGGTGCGATGCAATGAAATGAAATCGTGCCCCGAACCGCGGCAATTTATGATTCAGGATTGACTTTGTTTCGGCCAACCTTCAGAGTTATACCTGACCGTGCGGTTGATAGACTGGTGGCGTGTTGCCATATAACAGTTATTAACCGCCAGAAAACTTTTATATTCAGGAGGTACAGATATGGGTGATTACGGGAAAAGAGATAGTCGCAAGGAAGAATTGAAGAAGCCTAAGCTGACACCCAAAGAAAAGCGCAAGGCTAAGCGGGAAAAGAAAAAATGAACGGGCCATCTGACATAACCAAAAAGGAGCACTGCCATGGGCGACAAAAAAGGCAAGAAGCAGAAGGCGAAAGAGCATAAGCAGAGTGAGGCCAAACACGCGCTGGCTGACAAGCAGAAGCAGGACAAGCAGAAACCGCGGTCCGTTTAAGCTTTAGGTCTGTTCGCGGCAATAACTGCGGCCACGGTCGCGCTCAGAAGCGGTATTCAGCCGAAAGGATAAAGTTGCGACCGGGCTCGTTGCTGCCGGAACCGTGGATACGGTAATCTTTGTCGAAAAAGTTTTCGACAGCAGCCACGACAGACAGGTTTTCTTTCATCTTCCAGCCGCAGCGCAGGTCAGCTACGGCGTAACCCGGGGTTCCTCCGGGCGGAATGCGCTGTGTGTCGGTCTTGTCAGAGGCGGTCAGGCGGTCTTCCTTGTCTGTAACGCGTCCGCAGGCTTCAGCCCAGAGCCTGCGGCTGTCGCTCTCCCAACGCAAAGCTGTGTAGAACGTCATGGGCATGGTGCGAACCGGCTCGTTGACCTTGACACCGCTGGCGTCATGGTAATCGGTATAGCCCTCCATCCAGGTGAAGCCCGAGCGCGACAGCCAATGGCGACCGAGGCGCACCGCCAGCTCGCTTTCAAAACCGTGAACGTAGCCGTCGCCGCCATTGACCTTGGTATACTCGTTGGCGTTGACGGCGGTTCTGATAATCATGTCTTGGATGCGCGTGTGGAAATAGGCCGCGTGCCACATTACCGGTCCGGAGGTCAAACGCGTTCCCAGCTCGCCGCTCAGATATTTCTCGGGATCCAAACCAGTGGCGGGCGTTTCGACATCGGAGCTGCGGCTGACGTCGAAGCGTGTCAGATCGGAGAGATTCGGAGCGCGAAAGGCTTGCGACAAGGAAGCGTATACCAGCCATTCGTCCCGGATCAGGTGGTAGGCCAGCCGCAGGTGTCCCGAAAAGTCATACCAGTCCTCGCGCATGGCGGCGGGAGTGTGCGGCGAGGTCTCAAAGTTTTCATAGCGCCCGATGTCGGCATAGGCATAGGTGGCGCGGCCGCCCGCGGTCAGATCCCAGCGTTCGGCCAGCTTGATGCGGTTCTGCAGATATAACGCGGCTGTATGGTAGAAGCTATTGTCCGCCACCGGCCCTTGGATACCAGGCGCGTTCGGCGAACCGTCGGCCTTGTACTTGCGGCGGAAACTATCGATGCCATCGCGCGCGTACTCCGCACCGTAGGCCCAGGTACCGTAGTTGCTCTCTTTTAAGAAGTCAGCGCTTAACCCCCAGGTCTGCACTTCGAATCCGTCCTCAGTGCGGCTGCGGTCTTTTTTGGCTACGCGCTTGGTCTCCTCCTGTTGCTGAAGATAGAGCGTGGTATGCATCTCATCGTAAAACAATGTGGGCTCGCGGTCGATAAAGCGCAGGTAAGTGAGTGTCCGGTCATGATCGAAGACATGGTACGGTTCATTGCCGATCGTCGTGCCATTCCAGTCAATGCCGTAAGGTGTGCGGTGAGTGCGCCAGACATCGTCTTGGCTGACCGAGTAATGCGCGAACACCAGCTCGCGGTCGCCGCGCAGGGCGACGCGCACCTTGGCATCGAAATCCAGCTCGTCATAACCGGTTTTACGCTGACGGCCGACATGCCTGCCGCCTTCAAGGTCTCCGAAATGTTTGTAACTGAACCCGAAAAGCCCGGACCAGGCTTGGCTGCCATACTCGCCTTCGGCACGGGTCATCGCCGAGCGCTCGGCTGAGGCAACGCGCGCGGCCAGGCGTCCGCCCCACACATCCGCGCCACCCTCCGGCGCGTACTCCGGCATGCGCGTGAAGGCCTGCACGGTGCCGCCGACCGCGTCTGAGCCGTACAAGGCCGAGCCCGGCCCTTTCAGCAGTTCCACAGACTCCAGCGAGAGGTGGTCGACGGTGTTCCAGTACTGGTTGGCGCCTTCGCGGAAAACCGGCGAGTTGAGACGTATGCCGTCGACCAGCATCAGGGTGCGGAATCCGGTAAAGCCGCGGATGAAGGGCGAGCCTTGTCCGTAGGAGGTTTTCTGCACCAGCACACCGGTAGTCATGTCTAGTGCCTCAGGCAAAGTTCGGACTTGGCCCTCGTGCAGTTCGTCGGCGGTGATCGCGGTTGCGGAGGCGGCCAGTGTGTTGACAGGCTCAGCCAGACGCGAGGCCGTAACGATGAGCGGCGGCAGGTTAGTCGCCCCGTTCGCCGCCAGCGCAACACCGAACATCGCAAATGCCAGCATCAGATCTTTTTGATTCATGTTTTTTTAAACGCACGGCAAAGACGTGCGGTTCAAACAATCGAATTAAACGCATTCAAGCCCTTGCTGATGATGTTATGGACTGGCGAGGGGTGTGAGTGCTATAATTTCACATTATTAAATCGATGAAGGTTTTTTACAAGGGGACCAAATGCAAAAGATCAAAATTACACGTCGTAACTTTCTGGCCAGCTCTGGCTCGCTGATCGCCATGCCGGCCATAATCTCTTCCGGATGCCTCGGCCCGCGCAAGGGCTGCGCCGCCACCCGTCCCGCACCGTCGCAGCGCCTGAACGTGGGCTTTATCGGCTACGGTACCATGGCGCACGACAACATCGGCAACTTTCTCAACAATGATAACGTGCAGGTGGTCTCGGTTTGCGACTGCAACAAGGAGTCCGGGCTGTACGGCTACCGGGCCGAGCGCCAGGGAGGACGCGAGCCCGCCCGTCGACGCGTGAACGAGTTCTACGCCAAGAAGCTCGACAAGCCGGATTACAGCGGATGCAATGTTTATGAGGACTTCCGCGAGATGCTGGACAAGGACGAGCTAGATGCGGTGGTTATCAGTACGCCGGACCACTGGCACGGCATACAGGCGGTCTGGGCGGCGCGCAAGGGCAAGCACATATACGGTCAGAAGCCGATGTCGCTGTGCATAGCCGAAGGACGCCGCATGGCGGACGAGGTTAAAAAGGCCGGAGTCACCTTCCAGGTCGGCTCGCAGCAGCGCTCGGACAACTATTTCCGCATGGCCTGCGAGTTTATCCGCAACGGTCGCCTCGGCAAGCTGCAGCGCATAGAGGTAGGCCTGCCCGGCGGCCACAGCCTCTTCGGCAAGACCGGCGCTGACGCGAGTCTAGAACCCCTGCCGCAGCCGCCGCCGCACGTTGATTTCGACATGTGGCTCGGCCCGGCCAAGCAGCGCCCGTTTATCCCCGGCCTGCATAACCCGCTTTCCTGGCGTGCGAACCTTGACTACTCCGGCGGCATGATCACGGACTGGGGCGCGCACCACCTCGACATCGTGCAGTGGGCGCTGGGCATGGACAATTCCGGACCGGTGGCGATCGAGAACCTTGAGAGCGACCTGCCGTCGCCGGACGCGATCTTCAACACCGCCGGGAACTACAGCTTTGAAGTGGTCTACGCCGACGAAACCCGCGTCTTCGTCTCGAACAAGAACCCCAACGGTGTGCGCTTCATCGGCGAGGGCGGCAAGGAGATCTTCGTGACGCGCGGCAAGCTGGAGATGAAACCGGAAGAGCTGATCCGCGAGAAGATACAGGAGAGCGAGATCAACCTGTACAAGAGCGGGCAGCACGAACGCAACTTCATCGATTGCATTTACAGCGGCGAGCCCACTATCACCACCTGCGAGATCGGTCACCGCTCGATCACCATCGCGCATCTGGCCAACATCGGCCTACGTTTAGGCCGCGCGAAGGTGAGCTGGGACTCCAAGCAGGAGCGTTTCGTGAATGACCGCGACGCCAACAAGCTGCTGTCCGCGCCGCTGCGCGGCCATTGGAACCTCAATCCCAAGGTGTGAGGACTTCACGTCAGAGCAGATCTCGGATCTGGTTGGCTTCGCGTATCAGCGTATCCAGCCGACGGTAGTCTTCGGCTTCCAGACAGGTCTTGAAGACCTGCAGACACTCGGAGAATGCCTCGATCGAATGTAGCACCTGTTCGCGGTTGTGGCGGAAGATCGGCACCCACATCTCCGGCGAGCTTTTGGCTAGGCGCACGGTCGAGGCGAAGCCGCCGCCGGCCAGGCGCGGTACGGCGTATCCTGCCTTCTCTTCGGTCTGCACCGCCAGCGAAAGCGCGTAGGCCGCGACATGCGACAGGTGCGAGACATACGCCGCGTGTCGGTCGTGCTGGTCGGCGGTCATAAACTCGAACTTCATGCCGACGGCGTGGAAGATCTCAAGCGCGGTCTTGCATGCGTCCGGCGCGCTGGCGTCCAGATCGCAGAGCAGGACCGTCTTGCCCCGGAACAAATCTTCGAGCGCGGCGTCCGGTCCGGCGTTCTCCGTGCCGGCCATTGGGTGAGCAGCCACATAGCGTGCGCGATTAGCGTGACCGCGTACAGTCTCGACGATCCTGAGTTTGGCTGAGCCCATATCTATCACCGTCTGATCCGGGCGCACTGTCTCCAAAATCACGGGCAAGATGGCTTCGATGGCATCGACCGGAGTGGCCAGCAGCAGCACGTCGCTTTCCCGCATAGCTTCGAACAGCGGCACGATACGGTCGACCAGTTGCAGTTCCAGTGCGCGGCGCGCGTGTTCCGGCGAAGTCTCAACCCCCAGCAGCCCGTCAGCCAAACCCGCCTTGCGCAGGTCTTTTGCGAACGAGCCTCCGATCAGACCCAGACCGACGATTGATATCATCATGTGTCTAACACCTGTTATTCCGTTTTGGCGAAAAGGTCAAAGCGACGGGCGGCATTTCTGCCGCGCCGCCAAAAGTCCGTGAAATCTTTCTGGAAACGCGGCATATCAACACCTTCAAAAGCGGCTGCCGTGGCGGCGGCGGCGTCTTTGGTGTCAGACAAATTTTTCAGATACTTATCCAGGATACCAGCGTAGCTGTCCAGTTTCCCGGCGGGAACTCCTTTGTGCAGGAAGTAGATCAGCGCCCAAGCGGTAGTGTAGTTAAGAGATCGCTGCTGCTCTGAGCCCATATAGAACTCGTTATACCCGAAATTCAAAAGTTTTGGGATCAGGGCCACGGCTGCGTCGAAATTTTGTCCCAAGTGGCTGACTCTGGAGTTCTCGGGGATCTCGACATGGCCACGGCTATCAATCTGGGCGGTCTCAAAGAAACAGGCGTGGCCCTCGTTGTACCAAACTGCATTCTCGGTCTTGTCCGTGGCGTAAAAAAGATATTGGTGAAAACCTTCATGCATGATGATGCTCATGGTCTCCTTGCGGTCTTTGCCTTGAGAAAGGACGACCAGCTCGCGCCTCATCGGCGACCATAGCCCAATGCTCCACTCATGGGTCTTTCCAACATACTGCCTATAAGCCTCCGGCTCTTCATAGATGCGCACGACACTGACGTCAATTTCTGCTTTAAAGGGCGGTATCAGGCGCGTGAAGGCATTGCGCAGGGCCGGCATGGTTTTCTGCAGCTCACGTACCAGCGTCTTGCCAGCAGCGCTGCGGATGTCCGAGAGAAAGATATATTCCGGGGTCTCGGCATACCACCACCCCTTCATGTTGGCGATGCTTTTACGCGCAGCCGCGCGGCTGGGGTGCTGCGGAAGGTCCTCCGAAGCCCCCGCCGAAGGTGCCGCAGTAAGTTTGTGTGATGTGGCGGCTGCGGCAGTTGCCAAATCGGACTGCGGCAGGGCTGACACATTGGCGAGAAAATGGGTTTCGAAATCCTTGCGTGTCTTGCTTTTCAGGGTGCCGTCGTTGATCTTGACCACGGCGCAGAACCAGTCTGAAGGCGCGCTCTTGCCGTCTGGCATGCGGGTCTTAACGCGAAATGCGTAAACTAGGGTGGCGGACTCTTCGACCGGAAAGAATAACGCGTGGGTTAAGTTGAATCCTGTGCGCAGACTTTCCGGCTGTTGCGGCTCGCATCCTGAAAAAGCTTTGAGCCAAGCCGAGAGGGATGCGGAGTTTTCAGGATCAAACTCCGTGGCAGGATCAGCTAAGGCCACATCGAAGTCATCGCGCGCCACATGTCGGGTTGCAGACTCTACTTGAGGCAACAGGCGTGTGGCGCGGCCCAGAGCCAGCACATTACCCGCGTTATCGCGCCATTGCCCGGCATGCTGCGTGGCATACCAAAGCTCGTGCGCGTCAAAGAGGTCTTTCTTGTAACTCTCGCTGTCGCGGTTAAAGGTGTAGCTGTAGGTCTTATGCGGCGGCAGCGGTTCTGGCGCAGACCCTCCGAGCACCCGCATACGCAAGCCGATTGCAGGATAATTTTTGTCAGCGCGAAATGAGGGCGCGGCCAATACTGGCAGAAGCTTCAGCGCCACTAAGAATGCCAACAGGAACGTGCGGAGATGACGCGCCGCGCATCTGCCTGTTCGAGAGTTGTCAGTTTTTTCCGTCATTCCGGTTGTACCTGATTCTTTAAAAAGATATTTTCTGATCAGTCTTACCTTTTATTCGCTATGCTTTGAATTCCGGCTATAGATATCCGTGTTAATCACTGTCTATCCGTGGTTTTGACTTTATGCTGTTGCGGCCGAAGCATCGGGAAACTCAGCTCGCGGCTTCGGTCAAAAGGTCTGAGCGTTGAGCGATGTTCTCAAGGTGGCGCACAATGTTGTCGACCGCGCCTACTACCTCGACATAGACCAGACCGCGCTCGGGAGTGCAGAGCCCTTTCTGCAAACGGTCAACATGGTTTTGCATAGACTTGTGCGCCAACTCTTCCAGATCATTGACTACCACTTCCACCGCTTTGGCCAGCAGTCGGCCGTCTTGCAGGCTTTCGCGGGTGAGGTCAGCAATAATCGTGGCTTTTTCCATCAGCACGTCCAGCTCCTTGCGGGCGGTTTCAGAGAGCCGGGTTGAAACCGAAGCCTGCGAAGACGAACGCTTGGCGATTAACAAAGCCAAATCAGAGATGCGTTCGGCATCATTGACGCAGTGCATCAGCACCGGTATGGCGGCAGCCTGCTGCTCCGAAAGCTCCTTACGGGCGAGCTGAACCAGATAGTCCATAATGGACCCTTGGCACTCATCGACCTGATCCTCAATCTTTTGGATAGCGTTTATGTCTGCGGGGGCGCCCTCCTTATAGCCGCGCAGAGCCACGGCTGCGGCGTTCCAGGCGGTCTCGGTCATATCGCCGAGCGCGCGCATGGCGCAGAATAGCGCAAGTGGAGGTGTGTTGAGCAGGTTCATTTCCAGATGCACGGTACGGGAGGTAACTTTTTTGCCGGGCAGGATATGCTCGCAGATCCAGGCCAGAATGCCTATGAAGGGGGTCATCAGCAAGACATTGGTGACATTAAAGAGCGTGTGCGCCATAGCCACATGGCGGCCGATATTCTCGCCGATGAAAACGTTGCCGGAGGTCACGTTATTAACTAGGAATAAAAAACACGGAATGTTTTCTGTATGCACATAAAATGTCAGAATCAGAACAGTTGAGCCGAGAATATTGAACATGGAATGCGCCATAGCCGTCTGCCGGGCGGTGCGGTTGGCGTTGATAGATGCCAGCATCGCCGTGATGGTGGTGCCGATGTTGTCGCCGAGCACGATCGGTATGGCTGTCCAGATCGAGATCAGCCCGCTGTTGGCCAGGGCGATAGTTAAGCCGATCGTGGCGGAGCTGCTCTGCACCAGGATTGTCAGGGCCGTGCCGATACCGACGGCACCCAAGACCGATCCAAGCGGCATGTTCTCGCCGACGGCCGCAGGTGTGCAGTCGAAAGTGTGGAAGAACTGGACAAAGGATGGGAAAGCGCTGACAGCCTTGAGTTCATTAGACATCAGCGTCATGCCAAAAAACAGCAAACCGAACCCGAGGATCGAGCGCGCGACGCCCTGCAGCATGCCCTTGCGTGTGACTATCAGCAAGATCACGCCCAGTATGGTAGCTGGCAGCGCCAGGCCGTCTAGCTTGAAGGAAACCATCTGCCCCGTTATAGTTGTTCCGATGTTGGCGCCGAAGACCACGCCAATGGCCTGCCGCAAGGTCAGCAGTCCGGCATTTACGAAGCCGACGGTCATGACCGTGGTAGCGCTGGAAGACTGCACAAGGGCTGTCACAAAAGTTCCGGCCATGATCGCGGTGACGCGGTTGCGGGTGATGTACGCCAGCGCGGTCTTCATCTTGTTGCCAGCCACCTGCTGCAAACCTTCACTCATCAGCGTCATGCCGAAAATGAATATTGCCAGGCCGCCAAGCACCGCGATGATAATCCCCGTGGCGCAAATCGCGATCGACTCTCCAAAGAACGGCCGGGTGAATAAGCCGCGCTTCGGGTCGGACACCTCAACGCGGATCTCATAACGCCCGGTGGCGCTGGGGTCGGTTTTCAGGCCGACCTCGGCCACGCCGTCCGCATCGGTAAGCGTCATGTTCTTGGTCAGGCGCCCGGCTTTACCAGGCTGGCGTGAAAGCGTGAAAAAGACCGGCGCGCCCGACAGCGGCTCTAACCCCGGGCCAGCCAGTTTAACCCGGAACGGTTTTAATAGAGTGTCGCCCGCCGCAACCTCTTGGCGGTCGTTCTCTATAGTGACGCCAACAACGAAACGCAGGCGCTTACGGATTTCCGGATTATCAGCGCAAAAAACATCTAGGTACTGGTCGCCTAGTGATGTGCCTAGCTTAACGCTGAACTCGAAATTGCCGCCGGCATCGGTAATGCCTTCCGCAGGCGTGACTTGCAGGCCG
>JAQVQN010000334.1 GCA_028701555.1 Kiritimatiellia bacterium
CGGTCTGTTTCATCACTCCGAGAGGACGATGATGTGGATGCGCTGCTTCTGGGAGATTGGCAGACAATTATTGTCGATCAGGGCCTTTTTATGGACGACAGATATTCAAATCGGCTACGCTTCAGCATCGCTCACGAACTCGGTCATTATGTCATGCACAAAACCCTGTTCATGCAGATTCCTCACGCTACAACGGAGGAGTGGATTTGTTTTATGCGGGATATTTCTGATAAGGAATACAGTTTCATCGAATATCATGCCCATGAGTTTGCCGGTCGCTTTATGGTGCCGCCAGATGCATTGAAAACTGAACTTGAGAAGGCCCTTACGCTGGTTGAAAAGAGCGGACTCTCCCGCACGAAGCTCGTTGATGATTCGCATTGGGCCTATCTTGCGAACGGCATTGCCAAACATTTTGATCTGTCCAGCGATGTCATATAGCGGAGGTTGAAAAGTGAAGGGTTATGGCCGTTACCATGACCTTCCTCATTTCCGAAACCTTTACCGACAGTCTCGCCCGCCTCACGGGTGACGAGCAGAAAGCCGTCAAGACCACGGCCTTCGACAGTGCCCAGTTGCCACTAGCCACTGACCACTAGCCACTAATCACTAGCCACTATCCACTAGCCACCTTCCACTAGCCGCTGCTCCCATTGAGCGAGAATTCAGTTTGTAAGAAATGCTTACAGACTGCCGCCGAAGTGATCTACAGCCGCGCCGATGCGGAAAAAGATGATTAAGGCGCAGCACCCCTCTGGCAGGCGGGATGCCTGCGACACAATGGTGCCAGCGGCGCGCGGGATGTCCGCAGGAAGTGGTGCGGCCGTCCCGGCTGCCGCGCTCTCCCCGCCCCATCACCGCTCGAACACGATGAAGCAGGCGTCGAAGGGTTCCATGAAAAAGTCGGCGGAGACGCTCCCGTCCGACTGCCGCCGTGCGTTGCCGGCGAGCAGGCCGATCTCGCCCTTGACCGGGTCCCAGCGCGCAGCCACACCCTTGCCGGTGTCGCGGAAAACACATGTGACCGGCCCGG
The DNA here is from genome assembly GCA_028701555.1 of Kiritimatiellia bacterium. GTDB lineage: Bacteria > Verrucomicrobiota > Kiritimatiellia > RFP12 > UBA1067 > JAQVQN01. The sequence continues at coordinate 1,034 of JAQVQN010000334.1, forward strand.
CCGCCTCGCCCGCGTTCACCACAAAATATATCTCGTGCCCCTCCGTACGCCGGTGCACAAAATCCAATGCCATGCCTTTGACCTCGGATGCCCACCGGAAATCCATTGCAGGAAGTCCCTCTGCGCCGTCCCGCAACAGCCTGATCGCGTCAGTGCCTCTCCCCTGCCCGAAAACCCCAAAAGCCTCTTTCTCGCCAGCCGCGCCCGCCGGCACCAGCCAGACCCTGACCCCGTTGGAGGCCAGTCGCCTGACCAGCTTTTCCGCGCCGTCCTGACGCAACACCGCCGCTGTCACCGCAACATGCCGGTAAGAACGCTCGGAATCGAAACAGACGCAGCGGTCCTCAAAAAAAGCGGCCGCCAGCATTTCGTCGTTAGCGCAATCGAACGAATAGCCCTCCAGCACGGACGGCAAAGCTTCCGCCCAGACCAACATGTCTGCCACAGGCTCGCCTTTGTTCAGCAGCGTCTGGCACCTGTGCAGATAACGGCACAACTCCCGCATCTCTGCAAAATCAGTGCCCTCCGGCACTATACCTCCGGTGTCTAACAGGAGACGCGTCGCACCCTCCGCCAGCAGCCGGTCTGCCGCGCGCTTCCATGGGAAAGGCAGTATCGCCTCGGCTGGCGTTCGCACCTCATCCGCTGGCGCCAATCTGCCCGTCACCAGCCGCCGCCCCATCGCCCGCGCTCCGCCTGAAGCGCGTCGGTTAGCTTGCGCTGAAGCCTCGTCACGCGAACAAATGATCATCGGCAGCCTGAAGTACATGGCCACCTCCTCAGGATCTAGCGGTGTCTGGTCGACGCTGATGCCCGCGTCCAGACCGGCCGCGTACACCAGCTCGTCTACGGTCTTGCCGATACGCTCGCGCCACAGCGCACGCACGGCTCTGGCAGACTGCCGTCGCACATGCTCCGTGACAGCTTCGCCGCCGACCTTGAAGCCGGCCAGCGCCGGCAAATGCCGCTCAAGTCCCAACCCGCTGAGCTTCAGAAATTCCGCAGGCAAATCCTCCGTCCAGACCAGCTCGCGGCGCGTGGGCATGGAAATTTGATACCAGCGGACCGTTCGTCCGTAACCGCTGCTCAAACGGCTCTGACACTCTGAAAGCCATCGGTTGACATGCCGCGCCAAAAGCATATCCACAAAGTAATCCGGTACGGGCGGATCCATCTCGACCGTGCCGAAGCGTACCAGTTGCCACCCGCCCGTGGTTATGCTCCCCCCCCCACTTATGTCTAAAGGCTTAAAAGACTGCCCGCCGCTATCGGCTTCAGGCATTGCCAGACAGGTCAGACGACGGAAAGCGCCATCATCGCAAAACACAGACGGGAAAAAGTTGGTGCCAATTTCGGACGGTCCTTGCACCGGATAAGCCCCCCACGTCAAGTGCCGCAGACGCGGTAACGCGACATCCTCTTCAGGCGCGACAAAAAAATCCCTTAGCCCTAGCTCCAGTCCGTTTTCCCGGGCGTGCGCCATCAAGTCTGCCAAGAGTTCCCAGGTTTTAACGTCGGCCGTGCCAACCGTCAGCAGCGCACAGCCAACCCCCATCTCCCGCGCCCGGTCAAGCTGCGCGGCAGCCCGCTCAAAATTCATGCCGGCCAGCGGCAGGTAAAGCTCTACGCACGGCTTGGCCTTTATCGACACCGGTTCTAGAAAATCGCTTTCAAAACCGTCACCGGCTGCCGTCAGCGGCGCGCAAAGGGCCGCTGACAAAAAAAATGCAATATTCCGCTTGTCACGCATGACGTAATATTATCAAATCCAACACCGTCCTCCAACACCGGTGCTGCCTTCACTTCATCTCGGGTAGGGCCCGTTCCCCGAACAGGCCGCGGACGTCTCGGGGAGACGTCCCTACCAAAAAACTTCAAAGTTCATTTTTCAATGTTCCCGTTACCATCGCGTTTCGCCCGGAACCCCGGATGGTTTTCTTGCTTCCTGTGTTGCATCGCAGCATTCAGCCCGGCGGCACGCTCACGAACAGAATGCAGATCGGCACAGGCACATTGATTACGCCAGATGTCTGATAGGTCAGCCGCCCCGCCTCGGGATCGACCTTGTGTACCGCGATGGTGTCCGAATGCTTGCCCGCCGCCAGCAGCCAGCCTCCGCACGGCGAAAGGTTGATGTTGCGCGGGAACGCGCCGCGCACCGGCTGAGTCTGGATCACCTCCATCATAGCCGTTTCAGGATCGGCGCGGAACACCGTCACCGTGTCATTACCGCGGTTGGATGTGTAGATGAACCGTCCATTCGGGTGCGTCAGGATCTCGGCGGCGCTGTTGTGCGTTTCACCCGCCTTGACCGCCTCGCTCAGCGTCGGCACTGTGGCCAGCAGACGCGCACTGCCCGCCGCCGCATCCCAAGCATAGGCCGATAACGTCAGCGACAGCTCGTTGAGCAGATAT